>CAJXBJ010000026.1 GCA_913050195.1 uncultured Saprospirales bacterium | reverse complement strand
TAGCCTTGGCAACAATTTGTCAGTCTGCAGGCTTGGATATGATTCTTCAGTCAGAGGTTTATAAAGAAGAGGCTACAGCAAGTGCTCACGAGAAAGATATTGACTGCGAAGAAAAGAAAGAAGTTGAAGAAGAGGAAGAGAGAATTAACCACAGTGATAATTGGTTTCTTCCCCAAGATTCTGACTTTATAATTCACGTATGTACTTACATCGAAGTAAACAATCTTATTCATTTAGAGGTGTGTGATCCTCCACCAGAATTTCTTTATAAAGCATAGTTGTATTGCTTAAACAAGTAATGCAACAGGATAGTTTAAAGAAGTAATTCAAAGGGCATCATATGAATGTCCATAAAAAATCACAATAATGAATATATTTAAGAATTTTAAAAATGATTTACCTGCAAGTATTGTAGTGTTTTTTGTAGCAATTCCTCTTTGCTTGGGGATTGCTTTGGCCAGTGGAGCTCCCTTGTTTTCAGGATTAATAGCAGGAATAATTGGAGGTGTAGTCGTTGGTATTATAAGTGGCTCGCCGTTAGGCGTAAGTGGGCCAGCAGCAGGTTTAGCTGCTATTGTTTTGACGGCTATTTCTGATTTGGGTGGCTTTAATATTTTTTTAGTAGCGGTTGTTTTAGGTGGAGCGATGCAATTGCTGTTTGGTTTAGCAAAAGCAGGTGTTATTGCTAATTATTTTCCATCTGCAGTAATTAAAGGAATGCTAACAGGTATTGGTCTTATTATTATAATTAAACAAGTCCCATACTTTTTTGGTTATGATGCTAGTTTGTCTGGGGAATCTTTAATGGATAAAATCAGTGTTGGTTCAACAGCTATTGCTTTAGTAAGTATGGCAATACTAATATTATGGGAAAGTGTTTTGACAAAGGCATCTAAGGTTTTCAGACTTATTCAAGGTCCACTTGTAGCTGTTGTGGTTGGGATTGTTTATTATGTCACGACTGAAGGAAGCGAAAGCTGGGGTCTTACATCTTCAATGTTAGTAAGTGTGCCGGTTAATACTAACTTAGACGAATTGGTAGGTAGTTTTGCGTTTCCTGATTTTAATGCTATTACAAATGTGCAGGTATGGATAGTTGCTTTCACGATTGCCTTGGTAGCAAGTTTGGAGACATTATTATGTGTTGAAGCAACGGATAAACTAGATGAAGAGAAACGTATTACGCCTAAAAATCGAGAGCTAATAGCTCAGGGAATCGGGAATATGTTTTCAGGGCTTATTGGTGGTTTGCCTGTTACACAGGTTATAGTTCGAAGTTCCGCAAATATCCAGTCAGGAGGAAAGACAAAACTTTCCGCAATTATTCATGGTGTCTTTTTGATGATTTCTGTCTTTTTAATACCAGATATGTTGAATAAAATTCCGCTGTCTGTATTGGCGGCCATTTTATTTGTGGTTGGTTATAAGCTTGCAAAACCTGCGCTATTTAAGTCTATGTATGGTCTAGGGTTTAAACAGTTTCTGCCTTTTGTTTTTACCGTGATAGGGATTGTGTTTACAGATCTTTTAATAGGAATAGGAATTGGTATTCTAGTTTCTATTTTATTTATTCTAGTAGACAATTACAAGAACTCTCATAGGCTAATCGTTGAAGATGTAACAGATGAGTCTAAAAAATATCGTTTAGTTTTTTCTGAAGAAATGACATTTGTGAATAAGCATCCAGTGATTAAGGAATTAAATAATCTTCCCAAACAAGCCTTGTTGGAAATAGATCTTCGAATGACAAAATTTATAGATCATGATATTGTTGAGGTTATTGATAGTTTCCTGTCAACCAACTCAGATAAGGAGATTAATCTTAAGCTATTAACTGAAAGAGGCGAATTTAATAATCCAGAGGACCTGTACAAAGCCGTATTTCCCTCTAATTAATGGTTAGATTAAAATTATAGAATCGAATATTAAATTTATTACAATGAATACTCAAACAAAAGAAAGTCAAGCAAGTTTATCACCAGCTGACGCACTAAACATGCTTAAAGAGGGGAATCAACGTTTCCTTAATAAAAAAATGATTAATCGTAATTTAAATGCTCAAGTAGAAGCTACTGGTGGTGGGCAATATCCATTTGCATGCGTACTTGGATGCATAGATTCTAGAGTGCCTAGTGAGTTGGTTTTTGATCAAGGTATTGGAGATATCTTTAATGTTAGAATTGCTGGAAACTTTGTTAATACAGATATCTTGGGCAGTATGGAATTTGCATGTAAAGTGGCTGGGTCAAAAGTTATTCTTGTCCTAGGTCATACTGCATGTGGTGCTGTTAAAGGCGCTTGTGATAATGTAGAGTTAGGCAATCTTACTGAAATGCTTCGTAATTTTGATGATGCTTTAAATGCTTCAGTATATGAAGGAGACAGATCGTCTGCAAATACGGACTTTGTAAATATGGTTACTGATAATAATGTAAAGTTGACTATAGCTAAAATCAGAAAGGATAGTCCTTTGTTAGCTGAAATGGAGGCAAATCATGAGATAAGTATTGTTGGTGCTATTTATAATGTTAGTACAGGCGCTGTGAATTTTTTATAAATTAGTTTATTCTATTACAAAGACAAAGAGATGAAAAATCTATTCTTCATATTATTGGTTTACTTTTCATTACAGCTTAATGCGCAAACTAATTTGACTCAAGCTGTTGATTTTACAGTTACTGACGTTCATGGTAATTCATTTAACCTTTTTGATAAGCTAGATGAAGGTTTTCATGTTGTTGTGGACTTCTTTTTTACAACGTGTGGGCCATGTATTGATGCAGTGCCAACATTAAATGATGCATATAATCAATATGGGTGTAACAAAGAGCAAGTGTACTTTATTTCCATTGACGATCGCAATAATGATGCTGCAGTAGTGCAATTTGAATCAGATTATGGTTCATTATTGCCTGCTGTAAGTGGCGTTGATGGTGGTGGCGCTGCAGTAGTTTCAGCCTATAATGTAGGTGCTTTTCCGACAGTGATTTTAATTGCTCCTGATAAATCAATCTTAAGTCAGGATATCTATCCTGTGTCTACGATTTTCACAACTTTTGGTCAAAATGGTCTTACAGAAGTGGGCTGTAGTGGTGTAAGTATTCGGGATATACAGAGTGCCAATGATGGAGAAACTCGAATATTTGATTTCCTTGGACGTGAATGGCATATTCCTTTTAAAGATTTGCCAAAGGGGCTGTATATTGTTAATGGCGAAAAGAGGTTTAAATCCTCTATCTATTAATGTTTTTAGCCTAGCTTAGATAGCAAAACATTAGAAAGGCATAAGAAGATAAGGCGCCAATAAGGCTAATCAGGAACAATAAATCAGTTGTTGCGTATTGTTGTTTCTGGGTAGTGGCTTTATCTCTAATTTCTAATGTGCTTAATTCGCTGTTCAGCATATTTGTTATATATTTAAAATAAGTCATATGCTTTAAAACGCAATTATCGTTCCAAATAGTATAGTGTATTTTATATTTACTTGTTTTTAATCATGCGATTTATGCCAAGAATACATTTTTTTGAATTTGAGGATTTGCCTTGGTTTCCGCATATTTTGCGCAACTATATGACCGATTTTTTACAAGCGGTTAGTCATTTATTTGATGTTTATGAGCCAATAATTCCTATTATAGAGAAAGGTTTAGCAAAGAGCAAGACAAATGTAATTATAGATTTAGCTTCTGGAGGAGGTGGTGGGTGGAAAAAAATTAGTTCAACGCTTAAAGAAACTTATGGTGATCATAAAATTCTTTTAACCGACTTATACCCTAATTTAGATTCATTGGATTCGTTGGCTAATCAATCTAGTTATATGGAAGTTTGTAGAGGTTCTGTGGATGCTAGATGTGTTCCAAAATTATTGAATGGGTTGAGAACTCAATTTCTTTCTTTGCATCACTTTCATGAAGAAGATGTTCAAAGCATTTTTCAGAATACTGTTGATGATGAACAGGTTTTAGCGGTCTTTGAAATAACTGAGCGTAGTCTTAAAGGAGTCTTGAGTATTATGTTTATGCCAATTACAACATTGCTTATAACACCGATGATTACACCATTTTCAATATTTCGCTTAGTGTTAACTTATATCTTACCTATCTTGCCATTTCTTATATTATGGGATGGTATGGTGTCGGTTTTTAGGACATATAGTGAAAAAGAGCTTAGGCTAATTATTGAAAAGGTAAAGGGGAGTGAAAACTATGTTTGGGAAATTGGAAAAAAAACAAAAGGCCCGGGTCAAGTCTTTTATCTTTTGGCATATCCAAAATAAACTGTGATTTAATAAAATGGGTGGAATAAAGACAGGTTTTAAAAGTTATGTATTACTAGCAATTGTTTTTGCTTTTGTTTCGAGTTTTTTCTTTCAGAAAGTACAGTTTGTTACGGCTGATTTAGGTCGTTTTATTCAAAATGGAGCCGTCTTCTTTGAGACAGGTGAAGTGCTTCAAAATAATTATTACTCTTATACAGAGCCCAATTGGAAGTTTAGTAATCACCATTGGGGTATAGGGGTCCTTTATTTTATGGTACATAAAATATCTGATTTTGAAGGCCTTCATCTATTTAATGTCCTCTTAATGATATTAGCGCTATTTTTATTCTTAAGGTATTGGTTTGCTCGTATTCCAATGGCAATTTTAGTTACCGCTTTATTGTTATGTATGCCTCTAATTAATTGGAGGGTAGAGGTCCGTCCAGAATTTTTATCTTATTTCTTTTTAAGCATAGTCTATTATAATTTATGGCAGTTCATTTCTGGTCAAATAAGTTTTAAGCGTTTGTTATTATGGTGTTTGCCAATTATGGTAATATGGGTCAATGTGCACATATTTTTTGTTGTAGGTTTAAGTCTTATAGGTGCATTTTGGGTGTGCTCTTACGCTCTTAAGTCTTACAAGGTCTTTTCAAAGGATTTGGCGAGAGTATTTATTGGTTCAGTGTTAGTATCATTAATTAATCCTTCAGGCGTTTTTGGTGTTTTGGAGCCATTCATGATTTTTAAGGAGTATGGTTATATGGTGGCAGAAAATCAATCTGTTATGTTTATGCTAGAAAGGGATCTGTCAGATGCTAAGTACTATGTCCTAATTATAGTCGTTTCCTTATTGGTGTTGCTGAGTGCTTATTTTTTCTTTTTCTTTAAGCATCGTGTATTTCTATCTGATGCTTATGCATTACAAGCTATATTGATATTGTGTTTTGCAATACCTGCATTTAGTATGATTCGTTTTATTCCATTATTTGGACTTATTGCTATACCTTTTGTCGCATCTAATTTAAAGGCAGTTTTTGAAAATGTAATTTATATTAAGCAGGTATTTGTATTAAAGTTTGGATTTATTATTCCTATTTTATTTATGCTAATATCTATGAATTTGCCTGAAGAGCGCTTTTACCGTTATTGGAATCCAAAGGTGTTCAAGCAAAATAGTGGATTAGGTCTTCAAAAAGGCATTAATAAGAGTGCGGAATGGTTTGTTAATACACGTATTAATGGGCCAATTTTAAATAACTATGATATAGGAGGTTACCTTATCTATCATCTATTTCCGAAACAAAAAGTATTTACGGACAATAGGCCAGAAGCCTATAGTATAGACTTTTTTAAAAAGCTATACTATCCTTTGCATGAGTCAGAAGATGCATGGATTGAGGCTGAGAAAAAACACCAATTTAATGCTATTTATTATTTTAGGCATGATAATACGGAACATGGGCAGCCCTTTTTAATTCGTCGGCTTCAGGATCCGTCGTGGGTTCCAGTTTTTGTCGATGCATGGACAATTATAATGCTTAAAAAAAATCAACAAAACGCGGATATAATAAAAAAATATGCTTTGCCGCCGTCCATGTTTAGTATACGAAAGTAAGTTTAACTGTTTTGAGGTCTATATTTGAGAGTGTATGCTATTATTCCAATGCTTAATATTGAAGCAGTCATTAGTAGATAAAAGCAAGCATCCCAACCAAAATGATCAGCCACATGGCCTATGACCAATTCGGCACATAGAGCTCCTCCGACATAACCAAATAGTCCTGTAAATCCAGCGGCAGTGCCAGCCGCCTTTTTTGGGGCTAGGTCTAAGGCAAAGGCGCCGATTATCATCACGGGACCATAGATTAAAAAGCCAATAGCAAATAAGGCAATTAAATCAATATTAGGTTGGCCCACTGGATTTTTCCAATATATAAATACAGCGATAAAGACTAGGGTCATATAAACTATAGTAATTGGAGCTCTGTGCCCTTTGCTCCATTTATCACTTAAGTAGCCACATAGAATTGTTCCAGGTATTCCAGCAAGTTCATAGTATGCAAAAGCCCAGCTATATGCTTCTTTATCAAAGTTTTTTACTTCATAAAGATAAGTTGGAGCCCAGTCTAGTACACCATATCTTATGAGATATATAAAAGCATTTGCAATTGCAATACACCATATCCATTTGTTGTTAAGTACGTACTTAAATAGAATTTCTGCGGCACTAAGCTCATGTTCAATCTGCTTTAATCCCCCACTAAAGTCTTTGTTGTGTTCTTCAATAGTTGGTAGCCCACAAGACTGAGGAGTGTCTTCCATTAAGAAATAAATAACAATTGCAACAATAAGAGCTATAGCAGCTGGGAAGTAAAGAGCGCTTTTCCAGTCATTCGAAAATAAAGCCATGCCCCATACGGCCAGAATTGGCAACAATGCACCTCCAACATTGTGTGCAACATTCCAAAATGATATAACAGTGCCTCTTTCGCTTTGACTATACCAATGCGCAAGTGTACGCCCACAAGCCGGCCATCCCATGCCTTGCACCCAACCGTTTAAAAAGTTTAACACTATCATTAGGGCTAGCGAAGTAAAGGCCCAATCTGCCAAGCCCCAAACAGCCATAATCAACGCAGAGGCACCAAGACCAAGAGATAAAAAGATTTTAGGGTTAGACCTGTCTGAAACATTGCCCATTACAAATTTGCTTATGCCATAAGCAATAGATAGGGCCGCGCCAATATAGCCAAGCTCGCCTTTATCCCAGCCCATTTCAATAAGGTCTGGTTTAATTAAAGAGAAGTTTTTTCTTACTAAGTAATAGCCTGCATATCCAATAAAGATTCCAGCAAACACTTTAAAGCGCATCAGCTTGTATTCAGCATCAATTTCCTTGTTGGGTAAGCGAGGTATATGTGGGGCTGGTTGAAGAAATTTGAACATTTTATAAAGTTAAAAAAAACGCACACTTATTTCAGTCTTTGTTCTATCATTTGATGCATAATTAGAAAATTTGTTCTAAATTTGCGCCAATAATTAGAAAAACCATGTCCAAGACAAAGCAAAAAATATTAGATGCTTCAAGAAAACTCTTTAATGAAAAAGGGGTTAGCCCAATAACTTTACGGGACATTGCTGAAAAAGTAGGTATTAGTATTGGTAATCTAGCCTATCACTATAAAAATAAAGATTATATTATTCTTGAGCTTTTTGAAAATATGGAAGAAGAAAAGACCGCCATCTTAAGTGGCGTTCAACAAATTCCATCTTTTGTAAACATTGATAGGCAGGTAGCGCCACTTCTTGATATTTCTAAAAAGTATCGTTTTTTCTTTTTGGACTCTGTTCAGATACTAAGAAATTATCCCTTAATAGCAGAAAAGCATAAAGCCTACATAAATGACTCAATTAAGTATGTTAAGGCAGTATTGGATTATTCTGTAGGCTCTGGAAATATGAAACCAGAGGAGGAAGAAGGTTTGTACTGGCGTTTAGCGACCACGGCATGGATGAATTTATATTTTTGGCCTGCCCATATGGCGATAAGAGGCAAGCAGGATCCTACAATGTCAGAAGTTAAAAATATGATGTGGGATGTTATTAGGCCTTATTTGACAGAGGAAGGTAGAGCTAATTTCAATAAGAAAATTAAAAATGTACAGCATGCAAGCTCTTAAAACTCGGATAAATAAAAATGCACCTGACTTTAAGGCTAATTATGAAGGTATGCAGGCCTTACTTAAAGACTTAGATGATAAGCTTGAGAAAAGTCGTTTTCAAGGGAAAGAAAAGCACATAGAAAAAGCCCATAAGTTAGGCAAGATGTTAGCTCGAGAGCGTATTGAAGTCTTGCTTGATGAGGATTCGCCATTCATGGAGCTATTACCACTTGCAGGTTTAGGAGGAAAAGGTTTTGGACCAGGAGGAACCACTGTTGGTGGTATTGGAATAGTAAGTGGCAAGATTTGTATGATTGTGTCGAATGTTGGAACAAATAAGGGAGGTTCTATAGATTATGCAACCTTAATGAAAAGCCTAAGGCTTGGAGAGATTGCAATGGAGAATCGTCTGCCAATGATTAATCTTGTTGAGTCAGGTGGGGCTAATCTTCCTGAACAAGAAAAGATATTTAATTATGGGGGTGCAAGTTTCAGAGATATTACGCGTCGTTCTAAGGAAGGTATACCAACCATTGCCGTAGTTTTTGGTAATGCTACAGCTGGAGGTGCATATGTGCCAGGCATGTCTGACTATACTGTTTTTGTAAAAGATAATGCCAAAGTTTTCTTAGCGGGGCCACCTCTTGTGAAAATGGCTACCAATGAGGTTGTTGATGATGAGAGCCTTGGAGGTGCGGCCATGCACAGTAGAGTATCAGGTGTTTCGGATTATTTGGCTGAGGATGAGCTGGATGGATTGAGAATAGCTAGAGAAATTATTGAACATTTAGAGCCGGTTGAAGAAAAGCCGGGTTATCGCAAAGCCAAGCCTAGTATTAAATCGCCCCTTTATGATAATGAAGAGCTTTTAGGTATCGTTTCACCGGATATAAAGAAACCTATAGATGCAAGAGAAATAATTGCTCGTATTGTCGATGGTTCAGAGTTTCATGAATTTAAGCCAGAATATGGAACTACTTTAGTTACTGGTTGGGCAGAAGTGCATGGATACAGAGTAGGTATTATTGCCAATAACGGAGTGCTCTTTAGTGAGTCAGCCAATAAAGGCACACATTTTATACAGCTTTGTAATCGCCAAAACACTCCAATAATCTATTTGCAGAATATTACGGGTTTCATGGTGGGGAAGGCTTATGAAGAGGGAGGCATTATAAAGGATGGCGCAAAAATGATTAATGCTGTATCTAATTCCGATGTTCCCACTATAACCATAATGATTGGGGCATCTTATGGGGCAGGTAATTATGCAATGAATGGACGGGCCTACCAACCAAGGTTCTTATTCTCTTACCCTAATTCAAAAATTGCGGTAATGGGTCCAGAGCAGTTATCAGGTGTTATGGAGATGATACAGAGGCAAGCAGCTGAAAAAGCAGGTCTTGAATACGATAAAGAGCAGGCAGAGCAAATGCGTCAGTATATGATGATGGAGGTTGAGAAAAAGTCTAATGCGATGTATGCTACTGGTCAACTTTGGGATGATGGTGTTATTGATCCTAGGGATACTAGAAACTACATAGGTTGTTGCTTGAATGTCGTACATCAGAATGCATTTAGCTCCGACAATCAATTTGGCATATTTAGAATGTAAGCTATGGAAAGGATTAAAAGTATATTAATTGCAAATAGAGGAGAGATTGCTGCTCGAATTATACGTACAGCAAAGAGAATGGGTATTCGTTCTGTAGCTGTATTTTCTGATGCAGACCAGTATGCTCCTTATTTAAGAGAAGCTGACTGTGCCGTTTATATTGGAGGCTCTGAGCCATCAGCATCTTATTTGGATGGAGATAAAATAATAAAAACAGCTTTGGCGCATGGAGCCAATGCTATTCATCCGGGATATGGGTTTTTGGCAGAGAATGCTGCATTTGCAGAAGATGTAGCTAAAGCAGGATTGATATTTATTGGTCCTAATCCTAAGGCTATTTCCTTGATGGGGTCAAAGTCAGCAGCCAAATCATTAATGCAAAAGCATAATGTGCCTACTGTTCCAGGATATCAAGGCGAAGACCAAAGAGTAGAAACTTTAAGGTCTGAAGCAGAAAAAATAGGATATCCAGTCTTACTTAAGGCAGTAGCTGGTGGTGGAGGTAAGGGAATGCGAATTGTACGTAAGTCTGAAGATATGTCCAAGTCTATTGACGCAGCCAAGCGCGAGGCGAAATCATCCTTTGGAGATGATCATATGATTTTGGAAAGATATTTTGATTCAGCGCGTCATATTGAATTCCAAATTTTTGGAGATAAGCACTCTAATGTACGCCATGTATTGGAAAGGGAATGTAGTATACAAAGAAGATATCAGAAGGTGATTGAAGAAAGCCCATCCCCAGTTTTGGAGGAAGAAATAAGAGCAAAAATGGGAGAAGCTGCTGTTAATGCGGCCAAGGCTTTGAATTATGATAATGCAGGTACAGTCGAGTTTATATATGTGGGTAATGGGGAGTTTTATTTTTTGGAAGTTAACACAAGGCTTCAAGTGGAGCACCCAGTTACAGAAATGATTACAGGCCTTGATCTTGTTCAGATGCAGATTGAATCAGCGGAAGGTAGAAAAATAACCATAAGTCAAAAAGATATTACAGCAAATGGATATGCAATTGAGTGTAGACTATATGCAGAAGATCCTGCTAATCAATTTCTGCCAGCGACAGGTCGTTTGCATCAGTGGTCAGTTCCAGAAATGCCTGGAATTAGAGTTGATACAGGTGTAGAGAGTGGATCTGAGATATCTATATACTACGACCCTATGATTGCTAAGATAATAGCGCATGGAAAGGATAGAAGTGAAGCAATTAGGAAGTTAGGATATTGTCTTTCTAATACACTTTGCTCTGGTTTAATAACCAATCAGTCATTTTTAATGGCTCTTTGTAATAATGAGGATTTTGTTAAAGGTAATTACGATACTTCTTTCATTGATCAGAATCCAGAGCTATGTAAACAAACAGAAAGTCCTCTTTTGCCAATACTTTGTATCGCTGTGGCAATGAAGGAGCGTATAGAAAGAGCTGAAAGTTCAAGAGCGCTCCCACATCTACCATTGGGCTGGAGAAATAATTTTTATAGAGGACAAAAGCGTGTTTATAATATAGCAGACAGAGAGTATGAGCTTATTTATAAAGAGGTTAATGGGTTATTTGAAATAGAAATAGATAATCTTCAATACATAGTAAAGAATATTGTCAATTTAGATAAGACTATAAGTATGCAGATTAATGGAGTTCAGCATCGATTATCCATATCTAATCAGGGAGATAGATATTTTGTGCACCACCCTGAAACAGCATCTATAAGTGTTGAGGCTATGTCTAGATTTCCTGACAAAGACAAAGAAGCCATTAAAGGAGGTTACATGGCACCAATGCCTGCTCAAGTGATTAAGGTTATGGTAGAACCAGGAAATGAGGTCAAAAGCGGAGATGGATTAATTGTGCTTTCATCTATGAAAATGGAGAATACTATTTATGCTGATGAAGACGGATTTGTCGAGGATGTTTTTGTTAATGAAGGTGAAAATATAGAAGCGGGGGTTTTACTTATAAAATTTAAAGAATAAATGCTTTATACAGACGAAATATTACAAACATTTGCGGCGCAGACCTTTGCATATCTTAAAATTAAAGAAGAAGACAATGTGCTTACAATAAGGCTTAACAGAGCACATAAAAAGAATGCACTTAATCCAGTATTAGTTAATGAATTAGCCTTCGCTATGAATTATGCTCATTACAATCATAAAATATGGGCAGTTGTTTTAGAGGCAGAAGGTGATGTTTTTTGTGCAGGAGCTGATTTAAAAGCATTTATGGGTATGCAAGAAGAGCATAACTCTACCATTCCAGCTCCAAAAGAAGAAGTGCTTATAGGAGAACTGTTTAAAAGTCTTCATAAACCATGCATAGCGAAGCTTAAAGGTCATGTGCTTGCGGGTGGGTTTTTATTGATTGCAGGCTGTACACATGTAGTATCTTCAGATCATATACGTTTGGGTTTGCCTGAAGTAAAACGTGGTCTATTTCCCTATCAAGTAATGGCGTCATTATTAGAAATAATGCCAGCTAGAAAAGTTTTAGATTGGAGTATGCGCGCCTATGATTTGCCGCTTCAGGAAGCTTTGCAATATGGCTTAGTAACTGAGGTAGTTAAAGATAATGAGGTTGATCAAAAAGTAGAAAGCTTAATAAAGGATATTAAAGAAAATTCGCCAACAGCAATAAGAATGGGCCTAAAAGCATATTCTGAGCTTAATACAAAGGCAAAAGAGGATCAACATATGTATCTTAAAGGAATGCTGATGCAGACTATACAAACAAAGGATGCCCAAGAAGGCATTCTTGCATTTAAAGAGAAAAGGAAAGCCGTTTGGAGCGGAGAATAAATAGAAAAAAGACAATAATATGCCATTTAAAAAACTAATATTATCAGCAGCATTAACAGGGGCTGCTACAAACCGATCACATTGTCCACATATACCTTATACGCCCAAAGAGTTAGGGGAAGAAGCTAAACGTGCACAAGATGCAGGCGCTAGTATAGTACATATCCACGCAAGAGAAGATGATGGTACTCCTTCATGGAGGACGGATGTTTTTGAACAGATTACTGAGGAAGTTAGAAAACGATGTCCAGAAATCATTATCAACTATTCGACTGGAGCTATTGGTCTCAGTGTAGAAGAAAGGGTAGCTCATCTTCCAGCAACAAAACCTGATATGGCGGCTTTTAATATGGGTAGTATGAATTATGCCATATTTTCAAAAAAAGCGAAACAATTCTTTTGGAATGGTGTTTTTGAAAACTCTTTCGACACCATGATGCATGTAGTTAAGACCATGAACGAAAATGGGGTAACCCCTGAAATGGAATGTTTTGATACAGGACATATTCGAAATGCAGAGCCGTTAAGAACCATGGGCTTGCTGCCTGATAATGCCTGTTATAGTTTAGTTATGGGTGTTCTTGGGGGGATTCCAGATACTCCTGAAAATTTAATTCATCAAATCAAACAAGTACCAGAAGGGGCCTTTTGGCAGGTTATAGCAATCTCAAGAAAGCAGTGGCAGATGGCCGCAATCGCTTGTAGTATGGGCGGTAACTTTAGAGTGGGTTTAGAGGATAATTTCTACTTGCCAACTGGAGAAATGGCTAAGTCTAATGGAGAATGTGTTGAGTGGGGTGTTAAGCTTGCTAACATGATGGGACGTGAGATTGCAACTATAGAGGAAGCGAGACAAATGTTAAAGACTCCATTAAAAGTAGAAGCTTAGTATGAAAGCCTATTTAAATAACAATAAATTATTTCATCCCGAGCTATTAAAGGGAAAAACAACCTTAGTTACAGGTGGACGCTCAGGAATTGGTTATCAGATAGCAAAATTATTTTTAAGTCTTGGGGCAAAAGTTATGATTGCTTCAAGAAAGGAGGAGCAACTTGCTGAAGCAGCCAAGACCTTAGTTGAATTAGGCGAGGTGGCATATCATGCATGTGATATTAGAAAAACAGAGGAAATTATATCCTTAGCAGAAGCAATTAAAACAAAATTCGGGAAACTCGATATTTTGGTAAATAATGCTGGAGGTCAGTTTCCAACCATTTCTGAAATGCTCAATGATAAAGGATGGAATGCCGTTATAAACAATAACCTAAATGGTACTTTTTACATGACAAGAGAAATGGCAAATCATTTCTTTATTCCTCAAAAGGAGGGAGTTATAGTAAATATAATAGCCTGTATTCAAAGAGGATTTCCTGCAATGGTGCATACTGGAGCAGCAAGAGCAGGTGTAGAGAATATGACAAAGACTCTTGCACAAGAGTGGGCAGATTATAATATCCGTCTTAATTGTGTAGCGCCAGGAGTTATAGAGTCTAGTGGTTTAAGCACCTATCCGCCACCAGTTCAAGAAATGTTATCAGAAGCTAGAAAAGCTATACCAATGGGTCGATTTGGTGAAAGTGAGGAAGTTGCTAATGCAGTATGCTTTTTGGCAAGTGATATTGCATCTTATTGTACCGGAACTACTCTTTATGTAGATGGAGCTCAACACTTAAATTATGATAACATGGGTTTTGTAAATGTAATGAAGTCATTTATGAGTCCAAATCAATAAATAGAATGGAGATCAAAGAATTATTTGAAAAACAAGGAGCCAAAAGACAAGCACTTAAGTTGTCAACTGCTAAGGATCGCTTGGCAAAGGTTAAGAAAATGGAAAAATATATTTCTGACCCAGACAATATTGAAAAGGTGCAGAGGGCTATTTATGCAGATTTTAAAAAGCCACCAACAGAGGTTTTATTATCAGAGTTAGGTGTTTTACATGCACAGATATCATATATAAAAACCAACTTATCATATTGGATGATGGATAAGCCAGTAGATACACCTCTCCTTTTAACTGGTACTAGTTCACATATAAAATATGAACCCAAAGGCAGGATATTGATATTAGCTCCTTGGAATTATCCATTTAATCTATCATTAATTCCAGCCCTTTATGCAATGGTAGCGGGTAATACAGTGATTCTTAAACCATCAGAACTTACTCCAAATACCTCAGCATTAATACAGGAAATGATCACTGAACTTTATGATGAAGAGGAGTTTGTAGTTGTTCAGGGTGATGCTAAAGTGGCTCAGTCCCTTTTGGAATTGCCCTTTGATCATATATTTTTTACTGGAAGTCCGCAAATTGGAAAGCTTGTAATGTCTGCAGCAGCTAAGCATTTAACCTCTGTAACATTAGAGCTTGGTGGTAAGTCTCCAGCTATTGTTGATGAGAAAGTTAACCTTAAAGATGCTGCTGAAAAGCTTATATGGGCGAAATGCCTTAATAGTGGTCAGACGTGTATTGCGCCAGACTATGCAATTGTACATGAAAAAAACAGAACAGAGCTTGTAAATAAAATGAAAGGGCTTATTCAAGAATACTATAATGACCAGGGAAATGGTATAGAGTCTTCTAAAGATTATGCTCGAATTGTAAATGCAAGGCATTTGAATCGAATTGAGGCACTCATAAAAGATGCAGTGTCAAAAGGTGCTAGCTTAGAGTGTGGTGGTGTGGTTAATAAAGAAGATAATTTTATGGAGCCGACAATTCTTACTGGTGTTACTGAAGATATGCACATTATGGAAGAGGAGATTTTTGGCCCAGTGTTGCCTGTACTTTCATTTAAGGAAAAAGAAGAGGTTGTTGCTATTATAAATAAGCGACCCAAACCCTTAAGTATGTATATTGCTTCTAATAGCTCGAAGAATATCAATTACTATATAGAAAACACTTCATCTGGAGGCACAGTAATTAATGATTATATGTTAGGCTATTCAAATCCAAATTTACCGTTTGGAGGGGTTAATAATAGCGGCATAGGAAAATCACTAGGTTATCATTCATTTGTTGGGTTTTCAAATGAAAGAGGTGTGTTAAGACGTTCTTTTGTAAGGCTAAAGCCTTTTATGTATCCGCCATACTCAAAGTGGGTGCAGCGTATAGTTAAGCTTATTTATAAATACATGTAAGGGGTTAATGGCTGGATTATTTTTTGATAGCGAACATGATTTATTTAGACAAAGCCTTCAAGACTTTGTGCAAACTGAGATAATTCCTAATGTAGATGTATGGGAGGAAGAAGGGCGTATCCCAAGAGATGTATATAAGAAGCTTGGAGATATGGGCTTTTTTGGAATTGGTTTTGATGAAAAATATGGGGGTTTAGAGACAGATTTCTTTTATCGAATAATTCTCATTGAAGAGCTCAATAAATGTTATTCTGGAGGCACCGCAGCAGCCTTGCTAGGACATTCATTGCTAGCTTTAGAGCACATTCAAGAACAAGGAAGTAAACGTCTTAAAGAGATATATTTAAAGCCTGGCATATCTGGGGATAAAATAGGTTGTTTAGCCATTACAGAGCCACATGCTGGCAGTGATGTTGCGGCATTGTTAACAAAAGCAAACAAAGAAGGAGATTATTACATTGTTAATGGCTCAAAGACCTTTATTACTAACGGAGTTTACAGTGATTTTATCGTTGCTGCTGTGCGTACAGGCGAGCCAGGATATGGTGGGATAAGTATGCTTGTTATAGACAGAAATACGGATGGTGTTAGTGCAACACCACTTAAAAAATTAGGCTGGCATGCTTCTGATACAGGAGAAATCGCTTTTGATAATGTTAAAGTGCCCATTGAGAATTTAATTGGAGAGGAAAATCAAGGCTTCTATTATATCATGCAGCGTTTTGAATTGGAGAGAATGGTGCTTGCCATTGGAGCCATTTCAGCTTGTGATCAATCAATGGAATATGCCTTGCAGTATATGTCTGAGCGTAAAGCCTTTGGTCGATCAATAAATAAATTTCAAGAGCTACGTCATAGAATAGCTCAAATGGCCTCTGAAATTGAATCATGTAGATCATTTAATTACGCGATATGTCAAGCGTATTCAAAAGGGGAAGATGTTACAGATGCTTGTGCAATGGCAAAAATGTTGTGTACTGAATTGTCAGATAGAGTTAGCTATAATTGCCTTCAGTTTTTAGGAGGTTATGGATATATGGAAGAATACAAAATGGCACGGTTGTTTAGAGATTCTAGACTTGGGCCAATTGGTGGAGGAACATCAGAGATAATGCGAGAAATTATTGCAAAGAAAATCATAGGAAAAAATAAAATAAACGGTATGAGTAATTATTATTTCACGGAAGACCATGAGATCTTTCGTCAGGGCTTGAAGGACTTTTTAAATAAAGAAGTAGTACCTAATATTGAAAAATGGGAAGAAGAGCAACGTATTCCAAAAGACATCTTTTTGAAGATGGGAGAAATGGGGTATTTGGGCCTTAATTATCCAGTTAAGTACGGAGGAATGGATGCAGATTTTTGGTTTTCAGTAGTATTTATAGAAGAAATATCTAAGGTCTTTTCAGGAGGCTTTATGGCAGCATTTGCCGTGCAACAGTATATGTCTTCACCCTATCTATTTAAACATGGTTCGGACTTCATAAAAGAAAAATACTTGACCAAGGCAATTACGGGAGAGGCTATATGTTCAATTGCTATTTCTGAGCCAAATGCTGGTTCTGATGTCGCAAACATAAGTACAACAGCCCTCAGAGAAGGTGATTACTATGTAGTTAACGGATCCAAAACCTTTATTACCAGTGGTGTGTATGGAGATGTGCTTATAACAGTAGTTAAAACTAAGCCAGACGCTGGTTTTGATGGAATTAGCTTACTAGTTATAGATAGAAATGCAGAAGGTGTGACCGCTACTAAGCTCAAAAAGCTTGGATGGCATGCATCAGATACTGCTGAATTAGCCTTTGATAATGTTAAAGTACCCGTTGAAAATCTTTTAGGAGATGAAAATCAGGGTTTCTTTTATTTAATGGGTGGTTTGCAGCTTGAGCGTTTAGCGGGTGCCATTGGCGGATATGCAGGTTCAGAGTCTGCATTAGAGTATTCGCTTCAATATATGTCTGAGCGCGAAGCCTTTGGAAGGCCAATTAATAAATTTCAAGTCTTACGTCACAGAGTTGCACAGATGTCGTCAGAAATAGAGTGTATCAAGCACTTTGTATATCACTGTTGTCGTTTGCATGCAGATGGAGAATATGCCGTTAAGGAATGCTCAATGGCTAAGCTTATGGGTACAGAGCTTTCAGATAAGGTAATGTATCAATGTCTTCAATTTTTTGGAGGATATGGTTATATGGAGGAGTATAAAATGGCTCGAATGTTTAGAGATAGTCGAATAGGTACTATAGGAGGAGGTACCTCTGAAATTATGCGTGAAATCATTGCAAAGATGGTTATTGATGATAAGTCATATAGCCAGGCAGGGGCCACGATAACAACAAATAAGATTACAAAAGAAAAAGAAAGTATTAAACCGTCCCAGAATGGACATAAAGTAGAAACAATAATTGATAAACCTAAAAATGAAAACGTTATGAGTTACGAAAGTGTATTAAGTGCATTGACAGAAAGAGCAGCTATTGCTTCACCATTAGGATCTGTATTAAAATTAAATTTTGGAGACAGCCAAATAGTTATTGATGGTACTAGTGATGCAAATTCAGTGAGTGGAGATGATACTGAGGCAAATTGCACAGTTGATGTCACCCTTGATGATTTCACTTCTATGATGAAAGGTGATTTAAATCCAATGAATGCCTTCATGTCAGGAAAAATGAAAAT
>CAJXBJ010000025.1 GCA_913050195.1 uncultured Saprospirales bacterium | reverse complement strand
ATGGTTCACGTTTTCACTGGCTACATGGAAATTTTTGATGAAGATGGTGCAGATGGTTGGAGTTTCTTCCCTGGATTAGACGGACTAATGTATTGGAACGAAAGCTTTGGTGATGACTCACTATTAGTTATTGGCTCTGTACGTGATTATGATGGAGATGGAACATTATCTGGTATTGGTGCTGATATTCCTAATTACGGAATGGGGTTAAGCTCAATGGCAGGAGCTGCTGTAGATACAGCTACGGGATACATTTATTGTGTATTCTCTTCAATGGTTGAGTTCTCTGACTATTACGAAGACCCATCGAATACGAGCGCACAATCATTTAGAGATTTATTTGGTGTTTACAGTACTGATGGTGGTGCTACATGGAGTGAACCTACTAATTTAACAAATTCAGCTAGAGACTACTACGAAAATGCATTTGCATCTGTAGCAGATATTGCTGATGGTAAAGTACATGTTCTTTGGCAAAGAGATCAGGAGCCAGGTCACTCATTAGAGGCTACTCCAGATCCTGTTGCTGAAAATGAAATGGTTTACAATGCTTTTGATTATTCAGCTTTCTTAAACCAAGCACCTACAGCAATGTATGAGGATTCTATAGATGCTGACATTAGATCTAAAGTACACTTTACAAATGCTTCAACTGGTGACATAAGCACATATGCTTGGGACTTTGCTGATGGATTTATTAGCACAGATCAAAATCCTAAACATACGTATTTAGCAAATGGCACATACAATGTTTGCTTAACAGTAACTAACCCTTGGGGAAGTGATCAATACTGTAAGAACATTATTATTGATGCAGTTGGCATTAACGACTTAAATGACGCTAATATCGCAGTACTACCAAACCCTACAAAGGGCTATGTAAAAGTGGTATTGAATGGCCTTAGTGATGTTAAAGTAGGCATTTACAATATCCTTGGAGAATTAATCTCTGAAAGAGATGTTAGAAATGCTAACAATTCAGAATTAGAGTTCAACCTTACTGATAAGGCAGAAGGCATGTACTTTGTAAGAATTGAAAGTAATGATCAAGTAATTTCTAAGAGACTTACATTAAGTAAATAAGAACTTACATTAATAATAAAAAAGGTCGAACCATTAATTCGGCCTTTTTTATTACCTATTCATATATTTTTTTTATTTATTATTTTATTTGTTATTTGTTTTATTAAACAATATATTCCTGTATTAGTCTGCACTCTAAGCATACTTTGTATATTAACCTATAAGGCTTGTTATTCTTCTAGTTACACTAGCCATAGCTCAAATATTTTTAATGAAGAATTTTATTTGGACGATGAAGTTGAATTAAATAAACAATCGTCATATATAATATGTTCAGTAAACAAGCCAATCGTTAAAATATTGGTCCAAAAAAAATTAATTACAGAATGTTCAAAAGGCGATACAATACTATTCAAAAACTTGCAAAGCAAGGATTTAATACGAACAGAGCAACTAAACACATTTTTAAAAAGTTATTGGGGGAAATATGGCATATTATATCATATATATAAACCTATAGTAATTGTAAAAAAAAACAGTAACAACTTTAACCACACAAACATTCTAGATGAATTTAAATCAAAGCTAAAAAACCATCTAGATCTTAACTATAATTCTCAGGCCTCCGGTATTGCCTACGCATTAATATGTGGTAATAAATCTTTTATTTCAAAAGACGATAAAAATAGCTTGAAGGCTAGTGGGATCTATCACATACTAGCCGTATCTGGTCTGCATATAGGCTTAATATTTATAAGTATACAGCAATTAATAAAGTTTTTTCTTAGTATCAATCCATTTAGCACAGTCAACCTTTGCCTAAGTCTTAGTGTTGTCTGGGGGTTTACTGTAATTGCTGAAATGAGCCCTTCTTCTGTACGTGCAGCTCTTATTATTACATTTATAAGCATTGGACGATCTGTTATTAAAGAAGCCTTTTTACACAAAAACATTATTCGACTATTTTGGATAACACTAATAATAAACCTATGTTTTAATCCATATGATATCTATAGCTTAGGCTTTCAATTTTCATATTTAGCATACTTTGGAATAATTATCTTTTATGAGCCAATTCGGAAACTATTGGCTTGCAAATATCATACAGTCAATAAAATATCGTCATTAATGAGTTTAAGCATAAGTGCTCAGCTCATGGTCTTACCAATGTCCATATTACACTTTAAGACCATACCTAGCCTATTTGTGATTAGTAATATTCTAACAACACCTATCTTACCCCTCATTTACACATCATTTATAAGTACATTATGCCCCCATTTTATGAAGGCTCCATTTTTAAAAATTTCTGAATGGCTGATTATTTTTCCTATTAAAATCAGTGATTTAATAAATAAGATACCATACAGTCAGATTATTTGGGAAAATTTTAACCACAGCACATGTATACTTGCATATACCCTAATCGGAATAACTGCATGTTATTTATATAATGGCAAGAAGTATATCCCCCTATTGGTTAGCCTTGGTCTTATATTAAGTATACTAATTCCAATTCCACTAAAACTTTCAGAACATCAAAATAGAAAGGTATCTTATATCCAAAGCAAAGCAGGACCTTACATAATCGAAAACAACAATAATAATGTCCTAATTCATAGTTTCCATTGTAACAGTATTGAATTAGATAATATCATAAACTATGGGGCATATCCAAATTCAGTAATATACAATCATTGTATGGCTTCAATAAGCAATATAAAAATAGATAGTGGTTACCTATTAATAATAAATGGTTTAGCATTGAAAAAATTGAACCAAATAAAAAACAGGCATAATGTTCAACAAATAGTGCTGTTAAACTCCCCATTTATTGATTTCAGAGTTATAGAAAATCTAAATAAAGTTCATACAATATACTTTGATAAAAGTAGCAAAGCACAATACAAGGCATATTGGAAAAAAGCATGTTTAAAAAGAAAAATCAACTTTTTTGAGTTAAGGAACTTCTTTCAATTTACCATCTCAAAAAGCTGAGGCTGAAAAAAGAGTTTTGTAACTTGCAATAAATAAAAAAAATGAAAGTTTATTTAAGTTTTATTCTCAGTCTTTTATGCCTTACTCAATTATGGGGAGGTGAGAATGATAAGGTGATTAAGCTTACCTACAAAATTAGTTACTCCAATATAGGTGAAGATTTAAGTTGGGCAAAAAGCCTATTACCAAATACGCAGCATCTTTACATAAAAGACCATCAAAGCATGGTTGTATTAAGTGGAGGTCATGGTGGAGATCAAAAATATATTGTGAATAATAAAGATGGAAATGTATTAATGATGATGAATGCAATGGGTAAAAAATTTGTTATGAAATCTACTCTTGCTGAAATGAACCTATCAAATATTCTTTTTCAAGAGCCAAGCTATACCTTAGAAAATGAAACTAAGAAAATTGCAGGGCACTTATGTAAAAAAGCCAATATTGAACTTAATGATGGAAAAACGGTTGTTGCATATTACACATCAGAAATAAAAAGACCAAAAGAATATAAAGACCTACCCCTTCATCACCTACCAGGTATTGCATTAGAGTATACTCAAAATATTGCACATAATATTTTTAGCTTGAGTGCCTTATATGAATGTACTAACTCTGAAAAAATAGAATTAAACGATAACTTTTTCACAATTGAAAAGGGGCTACCAGTCATTGAAAAAAGTGACATGAAAAGATACATTCAAGAAGGGCTTCCAATTACTACTGAATAGCCTTATATCTCAACAAGTGATCTAATAAAACCAAGGCCGTCATTGCTTCAACTATGGGTATGGCTCTAGGCACTACACATGGGTCATGTCTACCTCTGCCCTCTACTTTTGTCTTATTACCCTCAACATCAAGACTTTCCTGAACTTTCATTATTGTGGCAACCGGCTTAAAGGCAACTCTAAAGTATATATCCATACCATTTGAAATACCTCCTTGTATACCGCCAGAAAAATTGGTACTTGTCTTTGTAACACCCGATTTATCTACAACAAAATCATCATTATGCTCAGATCCATTCATTTCAACACCTGCAAAACCAGATCCATATTCAAAACCCTTTGACGCATTAATGCTCAACATTGCTTTTGCTAAATCCGCATCCAAACGATCAAAAACAGGCTCTCCCAAACCAACAGGCAAACCTGAAACTATAGCAGATACAACACCACCTATAGTATCTCCATTTTTTTTCGTTTTCTCTATTAATTCTTGCATTTTGGATGCCAGCATTTTATCAGGACATCCAACCATATTATCAATATTAAAATCCGTTAAATCAATTGGCTCTCTTAAACAAATTGACCCTACTTGGCTTACATAAGCACAAATTTGAACATCATAGCCTTTTAATACCTGTTTAGCTATGGCACCAGCAATAACTCTACAAGCCGTTTCTCTAGCAGAAGAACGACCTCCACCCCTATGATCTCTAATTCCATATTTTGCCTGATAGGTATAATCCGCATGAGAAGGCCTGTATGAATCTTTTAAATGATTATAATCTTTCGATTTTGCATCTGTATTACAAATTAAAACGGCAATAGGAGTACCTGTTGTAACGCCCTCAAAAACCCCAGATACAATCTCAAATTCATCTTCCTCCTTACGAGGACTACTAATTTTATTTCTTCCCGGCTTTCGCCTATCCAAATCATTTTGGATTAAGCTATAATCAATACTTACCCCACTAGGGCAGCCATCAATAACTACACCTATCATTTTACCATGTGACTCACCGAAAGTAGTCACCCTAAAAATTTGACCAAATGAATTACCTGCCATGCTAGAAAGATACAAATATTAGAGAATCCTTTTTAACGAATCAGAGTAATGTCTCCTTTTTTGTAAAAATATTGTTTAGTTCTATTATTAAATCCAGAAAGGCAATAGTAATATATTCCCTGTTCCTGTTCATTTCCATTATATATTCCATCCCAACCTGCATGCCCTATTTCATCAGTATAATAAACAACATTACCCCATCGATTATATATTATAAATTCCATTTCTAATACACCAGCTACTAAGGTTGTCAGTCGATCATTTACATTATCATTATTTGGAGTAAAAGCTTGGGGAACCTCACATATAAAATCACCAACTACTTCAATTTTTTGAATAATTGTATCCGGACATATGGAATCGGCATTAATAATTAGTTGAACATCATAAAATCCAACATTGGGATATATATGGGTTGGGTTTTGAGTACCTGAGTTATTACCATCACCAAAATCCCAAAACCATTGGTTCGCCCCAACAGATTGATCTATAAAATCCGCAATTTCATTATAGACGATTATACTTGGAGAATAACTAAAATCAGCATCACCTTTGTCACTTATATATATGTAAAATAAACTATCCATTGAACAACCATTTTTATCTTCAAAACTCAAACTAACTAGATAAGATCCCGGAGAATTGTAAATATGCTCAAATGAAGATGAATTATATGTATTACCATCCCCCATATTCCAAACCCAAGTATTTTGATTATCTGTTGTATCTTCAAAAGATGAAGCTTGCATTTCACAGCCTAAAGCCAAATCAAGTCCAAAGTTTCTAGAATATGTAAAGCTTATTGAATCATATACTGCAATATTCCCACATTGATCATACACATCATCGGCAAGTACAACAGAAAAGTCACCACTAAAGTATTGCTGGGGTAAAACTAATATAATTGGATTATCAAAGCGAGCACCTAAAGCACAGCTCTTGCCTAAAACAGAGTTAAGATTGACTAAAGATGTTCCATAATAAAAACGAAAATCTGTATAATCTACACTTTGGCAATCTATATATTCTGAAAAGTGCACTTCTATAGAATCTCCTCCACAAAAGGCTACGGAATCGATTATTGGAGGAACATTATCAAATACTTGAGCTGTAGATGACGAAAAATCTAATGTATAGCCATTTTGAGAAGCTGAAAAATTACTAACATTGAGTACATAAGTTTCTCCAGTCAAAACAGGAATACATGGCTCATTTTGAGCACCAAGCAAACCATTTGCACCAGTTATTCCTGGATTATAATCATAATTACATGAGACTTCCATAGATGGTGTTGAATATATATCCTCACATGAATTATTAGTTAAATCAAATACTGCCCAATCATAATCCTCAGTTACATTATTTGGCGTTATAGAAAAACAAAGATTACCACTTTGTTGAATGGTGAATATATACCATACATCATTTTTCTCTCCAGTAGTAAGACATGAAGTCGAAGAATTAATCTCATTAGGAAAGTTACCCTCCCCAGAAAAAGACATATTCTGCACATATAAATTTTGGCAAACAGGAATTGCTCCTAAACAGTCCTGCTCTGTAGGCAAAGGAAAGCCAAAACTATAATTACTTATTACACTAAGACCATTACAAACTTGAGCGGTTAAACTGCTTATACCTAGCCATACAACTATAATGCAAATCAATAATTGATACATACTTTCATGTTAAACACTTTAAGCTTAGTAAAGCCAAAACTATTTACTTAACAAACTTAGCTGAAAAATTAGAGTCTCCTATCTGCAATACAGCAATAAATATCCCAGATTCTAAATCAGATGTATTTAGAGTATAATTATTTACTCCTTGATTTGAAATAACTTTCTCTTTCTTTATCAACTTACCAGAAATATCAAATACACTAATTGTAGCAGGAAGGCTATTTTTGAACTTAAATGTCATATTGAGCTCATCCTTACATGGATTTGGAAAAACATTTAAAACGTTTTGAAGGTGTTTATGCTCTGTAATTTTAGCGTTATTACACAAACCTCTATCAACACAAGGGTCAAAATTATAAGACCACATCCCTCTACCATGCGTGCCAATAAAAATAGACGGTCCATCTATTGTACTAAAGTTATCAGAGATATCCTTTTGCACTATATCAAATACAGCTACCTTCTCAGGACCCACATACTCCCATAATGTATTACCTCCATTACCAAAGCCATTCTCACTTCTATATAAGCCAAACTCCGTACCCGCATACAAAACATTTGAATTATCCTGATCTATTAGGACACTATATATTGGAGAGCCAGGCAGCCCACTACCTTCAATAGAAGTGAAATTAGGCATTGAATCTAAAGCGTTGGTCGATTCGTAAATAAAATCCACCTGACCTTCATAGTTACCTAAGCCAACAATCACATGTGAAGGGTTAGACGGATTAACGGCAATAGTTGTTATGCAACGCGACCATTTTTCACTACCCAATGGACTAATAATAGTCGTATTTTCAATACCCGCTGAATCTGCAATAAAATCCCCCTCTATATAAAAAAGAGTATCTCCTGACATCGTATCTTGAATAACATAATCAATGATACCTTCAGATGTATATCCATAATTGGCATTTCTTATTCCACGCAATCGATGCAAACTACCATTACTAGTATATCCACCGGTACCAGCCCATATGATATCTCCATCGCTTGAATGCGCTATAGACTCACAAACACCATTAATTTTTCCAACCTTATACCAAACAGGTGTCTTATCAAAACGCAAGGCTTCATGGGTCAACCATACAGCATTATAAAGTCCATAAAACAAGAAGCTAGGATTCACTATTGTTTCTGTACTTTCTTTGTATATAAGATTGTGTAATAAAGTATCTGGATTAGATGGAAGTTCAAAACTTGAAGAGGTATAGCTCAATGAATCACCAACGCCTTCCCAAAATGCATATGGTGTAACAAAAGAGCCTGTGGGGTTCTCACCATCAGGTGAAATATTCTGATCATAAAACTGAGTAAAAGAAGCACCAAGATTTATTGAACGCCTAATCGATGCATATTGATAAGAACCAAACATCACATTTGGATTAATGCTTGAAAATGCCGTATACGCCCCATCTCCACCTAGCAATTTATCTGATGCCGTATAATTTGGTCTTTTATAATTAATATAATGTGTACCATTATCTTGAGTACCTCCCATAACATCACCGCTGTCAGAAGCTGCAATAGCATACATTTGAAGCGTAGCATATCCATGACTTAGCTGAGCAAAGGTTTCACCACCATCAAAGGATTTAAACAATCCCCCATCATTAGCAAAATAAATTATATTTGGGTCCGTAGGATGATTTTCTACCCAATGCATATCTGCATGCACATAGTAATGAGGATCGCTTAAGCTAGTAGTAGCTATCTTATTCCATCCATCATATGCGCTCCATGAATATAACCATATACCTCCTAAAAATATTTTATCAGGATTGTTTAAAGAAACTTGTATTGTATGATCATAGTCTCCCTGACCATAAACACTTCCATAATATGCAAATGGCTCAAAAACATTACTGTAACCTGGCGCTATTTCAGTCCAAGTTTGTCCTTGATCTAGGGAACGATATACTCCACGTAACTTTCCTGTATAACTCGCATAGCTTGCATATATATAATCAACATCTGCACTTGAAATAGACACCTCTACTCGCCCAACATTCGCAATGGGAAGCACTGGATCTTGAAGAGCATAGAAGTCCAACTTATTATCAGATTTATAAATCTCACCATCAATGGTGGCTAAAACATAAGAACCATCAGCAGCAAATTCAACATCTGAGGAAGGATGTGTTGTATCAATCCCAGTTGGAAGAAACCAAGTATCTCCCCCATTTTCTGTTTTCCAAACACCTCTTTCAGTTGCCGCAAAAACACAAAGATCATTATTGGGATCTGCACTTAATCGATTAACATGTGCCCAAGTTGAATCAATCAAATTTAATTCGGCAGAAGTAGACGGCAAATGATTGAATGTATTTCCACCATCAACCGATTTATAAATTCCATTTCCAGGCAGCCCTCCAGTACCATCGCCATAATTCTCATACAAACCCTCACCTGTACCAATATAAATATCTCCATTAATACTTTGGCATATAGAGGCTATAGTCATCACTTCTTGAAAAGCATTATTCTTATACCAGCTTAAACCAGCATCATGTGATTCCCACAAACCTCCACTTACGCAACCAGCAAATAAATGATCAGTATTAAATCGATCAATTAAAAAAGCACGTGTCCTCCCCCCCCAATTGGACGGCCCTAACTCAGTCCAATCCATAACGTTGCGACTCGCAGATTGATGTGCCAAGGCATTTTTGCGAGCAGTACTGTATGCCTGTTTAGACGTAACTGAACCATCTAAACCCCTTCTGACATTAAGCCAAGATTTATAGTCTCTATTTGATTCTTTCACATAATGCGATTTTTCATAGTTTGAACAACTTATAAAGTAGCATAAGCACAGAAAAATTACTAGATACAGAAAATATAAATTCACCTTCATATCAAAAGCATTTAAATCTAGGATGAAATTAGATAAATAAGCACAAATCCTATATATTTGCTCATCAAAATTATAAACATGATTAAAAATATAACATCGCTTCTAATTGTTTTAGCGAGTCTTTCTTGTAACGGACAAACCAAAAAGTTTATGAAAAACCTTGAAAATGATGCTATAGTAGCAGAAATGAAAACATCGCATGGCACAATGCTTATTAATCTAGAATATGAAAAGACACCGCTTACGGTGGCAAACTTTGTTGGATTAGCGGAAGGCAGTATTAAAAATGATGAAAAAGAACAGGGTAAACCTTATTATGATGGTTTAATTTTTCATAGAGTTATTAAGGACTTTATGATTCAAGGAGGCTGTCCACAAGGTAGTGGAATGGGTGATCCAGGCTATAAATTTCCAGATGAGTTTCACCCAGATCTAAAGCATAATGCTAAAGGTATATTATCAATGGCTAATTCTGGACCGGCAACAAATGGATCTCAATTCTTTATTATTCACAAGGAAGGTGGTACTCCTTGGCTAGATAATAAACATACAGTTTTTGGACAAGTAATAGATGGCCTAGATGTGATTGATTCTATTGCAAATGTGGAGAAAGGTGCTCAAGACAAACCTAAAAGTGATGTAAAATTAGAATCAATAACTATCCATAGAAAAGGGAAATCAGCAAAGGACTTTAATGCTTCTGAAGTATTTGAAACTACCAAAAAAGAAATGGAAGCCAAAGAGTTAGAAAAGAATAGAGCGATTTTAGAAAAAGCTGAATCTGATTTTAGTAATGCTATAAATACCTATGCTTCAGGAGCAACAGTAACTGAATCTGGCCTAGGCATTAAAATTACTCAAAAAGGTGCTGGTCCAAAAGTTGAAGTTGGGCAGACTGTTAAAATACATTACAAAGGCATGTTTGCAGATGGTAGAGTATTTGACTCATCTATAGACCGTAACTCTCCAATTGAAATCCCTATTGGCATGCGTCGTGTAATTCCGGGTTGGGATGAAGGGATTCCTATGATGAATGTTGGAGATAAAGGTGTATTAGTGATTCCTTTCCACTTAGCTTATGGTGAAAGAGGATATCCAGGTGCAATACCTCCTTATTCTACATTAATCTTTGAAGTTGAAGTATTATCAGCTGGCATTACAACAAATGGTGCTGGAAACTAATAAAAGAATAGATAATATATAAAAAAAAGGCGCTCAAATGGGCGCCTTTTTTATTCCTTTAATAAGTTCAACAGCCAAATATATTTTTATGTAATTTAAATGAGCTAAACGCTATAGCATGGATGTTAAAAATCGATTTACGGAAGAATTGAATGAAATTAAAGTCATTCGAAAAAAATATGAGAGGGTCTCTTTTTACATAAATATTATATTTTCAATACCTTTTATTGTTATATGGCTATGGGTTAATTTAGATGGGTTTGGGGATTTTATCAAAGGCAATGAAAGCTTTTTAACATTATTGATTGGAGCTGCAGGTGCTACATTTATTATTTTTATATTCTATTTTGGATTTATGATGATCTTTTCTGACATTAGACAAAGGATCATCAAGAGATTATTTAAGAATAATATTAAACCTCTTTACTTTAGCTTAAAGAAAAAAATAGCATACTATCTTTTCCCAAACGACTTTGAGGTTATTAATGAAAGCTTATGTGATGATGTTATTCAAAATCGCGTAAAAAGTAATTTAATCAAAACAAAGGAACTTAAAAACAGATTTGCTTGTATTGGAAGTTACGAAACCAATAATTTTTTATACAGCCAATTTGATATTAAAATAGAACACAAAACAAAACTTCATTCAGGGAAAACAAAGACATTTTTCGAAAACCGATTTGGACATTTCCTTCTGTTTGAATCACCCTATTACATAGATGGCTCTTTATTAATTGGAAACATAAAAAAATGGAAGGGCTTTATTACTCCATTAAAAAAAATAGGGCTTGAAAAAATTCCTTTGCAGTCAGATGAAGTTTTTAAAAAAAACTTTTCAGCCTATACTAACCATACTTTCATTTCCGATAAAGTTTTAATTCCTGAGTTTATAGAACAGCTGAAAAAAATAAAGTCAGAATTTAAGAAGCAATTCTTTCTTCTGTTTGAAGGTGATTACTGCATATTTTTCCTGTCTTCAAAACACTCTTTTCTCGATAAATATGCAGGAATAGATCTAGGAATAAAACTTAATGAAATAAATATTAATACTATAGAAAACGAGATGAATTCAATTAAAGAGATGCGTGATGCTATGCTTAAGCTTGATATCAATGCCGCATTCAAACGTGTAGCTGAATAAGAATATTAATTATGTATTTTTAAGAATGAAGCTGGCTCAAAAAATAAAGGTTTCTGAATGGTTAAGCTCTGAAGAAATAAAAGAGCTTATGAAACTGTCTAACATAAAAGCACTTCTTGAGATATTTCATACATGGGGCTGGATAAGCTTTGCCTTTATTATTTCTGCACTATGGCCTAATCCTGCTGTAATTATTATTTCACTTTTTATTCTTGGTGGCAAACAGCTTGCTTGCGCCATAATACTACACGATTGTGCGCATTATGCCTTATTCAAGTCAAAACAACTAAATATTGTTTTTGGGAACCTATTTGGAGCTTATCCTATTTTCCATAATATCAATGATTACAGACCTTATCATTTAGATCATCATAATCATACAGGCCAGGAAAATGACCCGGACCTTAACCTAACTATAGGATATCCCACAACAACATGGAGTATGTTCAGAAAGATATTCAGAGACCTTTCAGGCTTAACTGGAATAAAAAGTTTTTTTGGACTTATAGCCATGCATATAGGCCTTTTAAAATATACGCTTAGCGGAACAGTAATTAAAGATAAAAATAAACGTAACCTAATTAGTTCAATTATATATAGCATTAAAAACTTGGCTGGACCAATATTGACCAACGCAGGTATTTGGGGTATTCTTTATCTATCAGGTTATGCTTGGTTATATTTTTTATGGATAGGTGCACATTTAACCACATATAACTTATCCCTACGAATTCGGTCTATCGCTGAACATAGTGTTGTTCCGGATCAATTAAACAATTACACCAATGTAAGAACTACATATGTCAACATATTTGAGCAAATATTGTTTGCCCCGCACAATGTTAATTATCATGCAGAGCATCACTTATTAATGACAGTTCCAAGCTATAACTTACCCAAAATGCACAAACTTTTAAAAAGCAAAGGGTTTTACAATAAAGGACTTATTAAAAATAGCTATAGTGAGATATTACGCCTAACTATCAGTAAGTATGAGGCTTAGATAGAGTTTACCTATTTATATTTTATGGTATAAATATCAGGTTAGCTATTTTATTTAGGATATATAAACTTGTAATTTGGCCTATATAGAGACATTCATACTAGGATTTATTTCATACCAGTTATTTAGAATCTATGAAGCTATAAAATCTAAGAATAAACTATATAAAATAAAGACACACCACTTTAGTTATGATATGACAGATGATATTGCCAATTTTATACATGAAGACCATTTTAGATTTAGAACCTATTTTCATTATACCCCGAAAGAAAGTAATGCGGAGAAAATTTGTTCACAAGGATTTAAATATATTAATAGCTTTTATAAAACTGCCGAAGAAATAGATAATGACTGGACGTACGATGCCTTTTTACACTATAGGCAGCGATATTTTGGTGATTTTATCATGGTCATTAAAATCCCCAAAGAATGCACAAAATGGCGTGAAGAGTTAATAAAAGAAATTGGCATAAAGAATTGGCCGCCTACAGAAAATATTTTATCAGATATTTTAATAACAAAAGATGACGATTTAAACCACCTAAACTATATACTTCCATGTAGATTTGTTAAAGGTTTCTTCAACTATAAGACAGGACAATTATTCCAAAATCCACACTTTGACCCACATCTCACCAAGAATGATCTAAGAGAGAAAATTAAACGCTTAACATTAAACTAATCGTAGAATCGCTTACCTGCTTTCTCTTGATCCCTAATAATCTGAGCAGCGGCAAAACGCTCACCAAATTTTTCAGCCAAGCCATCCATAATTCTTAGCGTTTCAGTTGCTCCGATAGTATCCATATGGCGGAATGGGCCACCTCTGAATGGCGGAAAACCTAAACCAAAAACAGCTCCAATATCTCCATCTAGAGGATTGCTAATTATACCTTCTTGCAAACAAAGCGCTGCCTCATTAACCATCATAAAAGCAATACGATGTTGAAGTTCTGTTTTATCAAAATCTTTACGATTTGGACCTCCGAAAAAATCATAGATATTTGGATCTACCTTTTTGATTTTTTTACCTGTTTTAGCATCGTATTGATAAAATCCTTTGTGATTCTTTCTACCATAATATCCTGCATCTGCTAATACTATCATTTTATCAGAAACTTTAAGCCCTGGCCTAGATTTAATATAATCCATTAAAGAACCCTTGTTTATATGAGCTGCAACGTCAATGCCTACCTCATCCATAAGAGTTACAGGTCCAACAGGATAACCAAACTCTTTAAGGTACTTATCTATTTTCAAAATATCCCCACCCTCTTCAAGAACTAAATTAGTTTCATTCATCATAGGGCAAAGAATACGAGTAGTATAAAACCCTGGGCCATCTTTTACGACAATGCAAGTTTTACCCTGACGAACGCCTAAATCATAACAGCTTGCAGTTACCCAATCAGCTGTTTTATCAGTGATAATTATTTCCAATAAAGGCATTTTAGGTACTGGTGAAAAATAATGCATACCAATTACCTGTTCTGGTCGCTTCGACTCACTTGCCACGTCGGCTATTGGCAAAGCAGAAGTATTGGTTGCAAAAATACAATGATCAGGTGTTGCTGCTTCACACTCGGCAAGCACCCGACGTTTAAGATTAACTTCCTCAAACACTGCCTCAACAACAATATCTACATTATCAAAACCCTCATAATCCATTTTAGAATGTAGGCGACTCATATTTTTTTCATACTCCATTTGAGTCATTGCCTTTTTCTTTAACCTCTTTGAAAAGTTATCATGTATCGTCTTTTTAGCAGAGGCTAAAGTTTCTTCTTTTATATCTTTAAGAATAACTTCAATACCGTCCGTAATACTTACCTCAGCAATACCTGCACCCATGAAGCCAGCGCCGACCATTGCCAATTCATTAACTTTCTTTTCTTGACCGGAATAAGGATTTTTTTTCTTATCCGTCATTGCAAAAAAGATATTTATCAATTGTCGACTTTCATTACTAAGTACCAATGATTCAAAATGTTCAACCTCTGCAGCAAGTCCAGCAGTCATTCCACCTTTATAGCCGGCCTCAACACAGTCCAAAATTCTAAGAGGTGCTGGATAATTGCCCTTGGTCATACCCATGACCATTTGACGAGCTTTTTTAAAAATAATACCTCTAGTAATTGGATTTCCCTCTAAAAGTTTCTCCATTAACTTTCGCTTGTCCTTGCGCTTAAACTTTTTCTTAGTTAGCTCAAGTGCAAAATCTTTTGCTGCTTTATGAAGCACATCTGGTCCAGCTAAACGATCAATTAAACCCATTTTAAAGGCCTTGCTTGAGTAGACGTTTTTACCCGTCATCATCATATCTAAAGCTTTTTGAATACCTACCAATCTTGGCAAACGTTGGGTTCCACCAGCTCCTGGGAGCAAGCCAAGTTTGACCTCTGGAAGAGCTACTTTAGTCGCTTTATCATTAGCTGCAATACGCACATGACATGCCATAGCAATTTCCAAACCCGCTCCAAGACAATTACCATGTATTGCAGCTACAATGGGTTTACTGAAATTCGCAATCTTATTTAAATATTCATGTCCTTGCTTTGATAAAGGCTTAAAATCACCTGGCTTTTGAACCTTCTTAAACATTTCAATATCGGCACCGGCAATGAAATCCTTCTTACGACTCATCATCACGATAGCCTTAACCTCAGAATTATTTTTTAATGGATCTAAAACTTCTTCAAAGCATGCCACCAAATCAGAGGAAACTTTATTTATTTTTTCATTTTTCTGATCTAACCATATTGTGGCTACACCATTTTCTATTTCAACTTGTAAGTATTCAGCTACTTCCATTTCAGTATTATACATTTAAATTTTCTAGAATCATGGCATGTCCATGAGCACCTGCTGCACAGGCGGCTACTACGCCATATTTTGATTTCTCTCTCTGCATGCGATTAGCACAAGTAGTAACTAGCCTCGCTCCTGTGGCTCCAAAAGGGTGTCCAATCGATAATGACCCACCGAGAGTATTGATTTTTTCCATTGGTATCTCACCTACCGCTTTATCTCTACCCAAGTTTTTCTTGCAAAAGTCATTATCAGCCAAACATTTTAAATTAGTTAATACCTGACCTGCAAAGGCTTCGTGTATTTCCCAAACACCAATTTCATCTATACTTAAGCCACTTTTTGCTAAAGCTTTACTAATTGCATAGGTGGGACCTAATAATAATTCGTCTTCTAGGCGTTGGCCGCTGAAACAATAGGTATGAATACGTGCCTTTGGCTTATAACCTAGTTCTGTCGCTTTTTCTTCACTCATTAATAGAACTGCCGCAGCACCATCAGTTAGAAAAGAGGAATTAGCTGCAGTCAAACTACCATTCTTTTTATCAAAGGCTGGTTTAAGTTTAGCAGCTTTTTCAATTGTGGAATTTCCACGCACACCATTATCTTTACTCACAACCTTGAATTTCGGAGGAACCTCTACTGGAACAATTTCATCTTTCAACAAACCTGCTTCATGCGCTTTAGCCGCAAGAACATGTGAACGGACTGCAAATTCATCCTGTTCTTTTCTCCCCACTTTATAACGCTGCACCATTTCTTCACAATCTTGCCCCATTGTTTTATCTGTTAGAAACTCAGCTATCGCAGGTTTTGCAGGCATCCAATTTGACGGATTCAAAAATATAGGTAAAAAGCCTAACCTTTGACCCATTGTTTTTGCTAGACTTACTTTAATTAAGCTACGCCTCATTTTCTTACCATAGCCAATAGGAGTATCTGAAGGACATTCTGTACCACCAGCAATTACCACTTCTGCATGACCAGCCTTAATAATATCTGCTCCAGTACTAATTGCCTGATTTGCAGAAATACATGCCATACTAACAGTATGACAAGGTGTTGATGAATCAACACCCGCTGTTATAGCAGCTTCTCGAGCTAAATTTGGTGTATTAATAATCGGCGCTACCGTGCCCATAACAACATGGCCAATTTCTTTTTTATCAATTTTTGTCTTCTCTAAAAGACCTTTTATTGCTTGCTGACCTAGCTGATATGACATATAACCAGAGAAATCCGTCATGTATTTAAGGAAAGGTGTTCTAACACCATCAACAACTACTACATTTTTTGACATATACGTAAGATTTGTCACAAAATTAGAAATTTTGTTCTAATTTTCTACTTAGCAGACAAAAGAAATAGGAAGTTCTAAACAAATTGACTAATCACCACCAAAGGCTAAATCTCCTGCATCACCTAACCCTGGTATTATATAAGATTTAGAATTTAATTCAGGATCAACATCACCACACCATATTTTTGCTTTCATTGGCAAGTGAGACTGGACATATTCTAGTCCTTCTTGAGATGCTAATAAACAAACAATATGTAGTTCAGCAGGTTTTCCATTATCCAATAAAGCTTGTATAGAGCTAATCATTGAACGACCCGTAGCCAACATTGGATCAGAAATTACTAGTGTACGTCCCTTTAATGATGGCGACTTCATATATTCAACTATAATTTCAAGTTCATCATTTTTCTTTGACTTTCGATAAGCCGAAACAAAAGCATTATCTGCATGGTCAAAATAATTTAAAATGCCTTGATGCATCGGAAGACCTGCTCGTAATATAGTAGCAATAACGGGCTGAGCTTTAAATAATGACGTCTCTGCAGTACCTAAAGGAGTTCGCACATCTACTTTATCGTACTTAAATTTCTTACTCATTTCATAAGCCAATATCTCACCTACTCTCTCCAAGTTTCTTCTAAATTTCATTCGATCTTGCTGAACTTTTCGATCTCGAATCTCCGCTAAAAAGTGATTAAACACAGAATTTTCTTTTGCAAGAATGATAGGCTTACTCATTTGTGGCATGTTTGTAATTTACACGTAAATATATTAAAAATGTGAATGACGTGCTTGGATTTTATACTTTTGCACAGTATTTGTTATAGATGGTCATGTATCAATTCAAATAAACAAACAAAAATGAAAAAAACATTATTTACATCGACACTGCTATTTTGCTTTCTTTTATTTGCCATGAAGAATTTAAATTATGATGGCAAGGCTTTAGAGCTTACAAAGCAAATGGTTGAAAAAATACAAACCTATAAAACCTTTAAGTTTACTCTGACTAAGTACGAAAGAATTAAAGGGAAAATGGTTCAAGAAAAACTCAATGCAAAAATTCAGGCAAAGCCACTTAATGTATATGGACTTTTTTCAATCCCAGTGGATGGTCGAGAGGTTCTATTTAAATCTGGAAACAATAATGGTAAAGCCTTAATAAACCCAGGTGAGTTTCCATGGGTAAATTTAAATCTTGACCCGCAAGGAAGTTTGATGCGTAAGGATCAGCATCATGCTATATTTGCATTTGACTTTAACTATTTAGTTGCTTTTCTTGAACATCTGTTGAACAAATATGCCGACAACGCAGAAAATATGGTGGAAATAAAAGGAGAAGTTCAATGGGATAAAAGACCTTGCTATCATATTGAAATGAACAATCCTAATTATACTCTAGAGTCCTATACTGTTCAAAATGAAAAGAGCTTAATAGAAGTTGCTAAAAATCTTAAAGTTAATGAATACACAATATTGAGCTTAAATAAGAATGTAAGTAACTATTATGATATTGAGTCGGGTCAAAAATTGACAGTCCCTAATGATTACGCTAAACGGATGACACTGTATTTAGATAAGGAATACTTAATTCCAGTAATGGTTAAGGTCTACGATTCAAAAGGATTATATGAACATTTTGAATACACTAATTTAGAAGTAAACCCTAACATATCTCAAGAAGAGTTTTCTGCTGACTATAAAGGTTATAGCTTTTAATATTTATTCTATATAATTATACTTATACTCTAGATTATTAAATCAATTATATGGTTTTTTGATAATCTAATTGTGTTTGAAAAGCGCTTATTTTTCAATAATTTGTTTGATCTTAAATAGAATTCAAATGAATTATGGTATTTGCCACTTAGCCGTTACACCAGTTAGATCAGAGCCTCAGGACGAAGCTGAGATGACTACACAATTGTTATTTGGGGAATGCATTAAAGTATTAGAATCCCATAAACAATGGAGAAAAGTTCG
>CAJXBJ010000024.1 GCA_913050195.1 uncultured Saprospirales bacterium | reverse complement strand
CCATTAACAATCAAAAAACTAAATAGTGCTATAAGTGTAATTATATTTTTCATATCTACTAAAATATGTTTTTTTTTAAAAAAATGTGGTCTCACCAGGGATCGAACCTGGATCTAGAGTTTAGGAAACTCCTATTCTATCCATTGAACTATGAGACCAATTGCTATCTTACGATACTTCCTGAATCCATAACTGATTCTGGGCTAACAAAGCTAAGCTTGCCTTTGTCATCTTCTGCCATTAGCACCATACCTTCAGAAAGCACGCCTCTAAGCTTACGCGGCTCTAAATTCGTTAACACAACTACTTGCTTACCTATAATTTCTTCCGGAGAATAATGCTCAGCTATACCTGAAACTATTGTTCGCTGAGCGCCTTCACCCATACCCACCTTTAGTATTAATAGCTTATCAGCTTTAGGCATTTTCTCAGCTTCAGCAATGGTGCCAATTTTAAGGTCAAGCTTTGTGAAGTCGTCAAACTGTATCATTGGTTTTTGTTTTTTACTTACTGCCTTCTCATCAACTTTATTGTTTTGAGTGGCTCTTAGTCTCTCTATTTGTGCCTCTATGGCACCATCTTCTATCTTGGCAAAAAGGTGCACAGCTTTTTGTAGTTGAATACCGGCCTTTACCAAATCCGTACGTCCCGCATCCTTCCATTTTAACCCTATATCAAGCGCTAGCATTCCCTTGAGCTTTTCAGAAGAGAAAGGCATAAAGGGCTCTGCCATGATTGATAAATTAGCAATCAGTTGAAGACAAAGGTGAAGAATCCGTTCTACCCTTTCGGAATCTGTCTTAAATATTTTCCATGGCTCAGTGTCTGTAAGGTATTTATTACCAGCACGGGCCAAATTCATAAATTCCTGTAGGCCTTCTCTAAACTTGTACTGTTCAATGGCTTTGGAGATCTTTTCTGGATATAATTCTATCGCAGCCAAAAGTTCATCGTCAATAGATTCTGATTTTTCTTTTCTATCACTAGGTACTAAACCATTAAAATACTTGTGGCTTAAAACAATTACGCGATTTACAAAATTCCCAAGTATGGCTACAAGCTCATTGTTGTTTCTAGCTTGAAAATCTTTCCACGTAAAATCGTTGTCTTTGGATTCTGGGGCATTGGCACACAATACATATCTGAGCACATCTTCTTTTCCAGGAAAATCTTCTAAATACTCATGTGCCCAAACTGCCCAGTTTCTTGAGGTTGAAATTTTATCGTTCTCTAAATTAAGGAACTCATTGGCTGGTACATTTTCAGGAAGAATATAATCACCATGAGCCTTAATCATAGCTGGAAATATAACACAATGGAAAACGATATTGTCTTTGCCTATGAAGTGCACCAGTTTTGTATCCTCTGACTGCCAGTAAGGCTCCCAAGCTTTATTATTGTCTTTAGCCCACTGTCTTGTTGCAGATATATAACCTATCGGCGCATCAAACCAAACATACATTACCTTGCCATCTTCTGGAACCGGTGCCTTTACACCCCAATCCAAATCTCTAGTAACAGCTCTTGGCTGTAAGCCTTGATCAATCCAAGACTTGCATTGCCCATAGACGTTAGATTTCCAGTCTTTATGGCCTTCAAGTATCCATTCTTTTAAGAAAGTCTCATACTGATCCAAAGGAAGGTACCAATGCTTGGTAGAACGCATCACGGGCTTTTCTCCACTTAATTTTGAAACTGGATTAATAAGCTCCTTGGGGCTAAGACTTGTTCCGCATTTTTCACATTGATCGCCATAAGCCTCTTTGTTACCACATTTAGGACACTCCCCAATAACATATCTATCAGCGAGAAACTGCTCTTCCTTAGCATCGTAAAGCTGCTCAGATTCCTTTTCAATAAGCTTGCCATTTTCATAAAGCTTCTTAAAAAAATCTGTAGCCGTTTCATGATGAAGCCTATCTGATGTTCGATGATAGACATCCATGGATATCCCCAATCCTGAAAAGGCTTTTTCTATAATACCGTGGTACTTATCAACAACATCCTGAGGCTTAATACCTTCTGCCTTAGCTCTAAGTGTAATAGGCACCCCATGCTCATCTGAACCACACACATACAAAACATCCTCCCCTTTTGATCGCAAATAACGCGCATAAATATCTGCTGGAATGTATACACCAGCAAGGTGGCCTATATGCACTGGTCCATTTGCATAAGGAAGAGCTGCTGTGATTGTATATCGTTTAAAAGATGCCATAAAAGCCTTATCTTGAGGCTCACAAATATAGTGAAATTGCTCGAAGTAAGGAGGGTTTAAAAAAGGGATTTGAATGCAAACACCAAAGGGTTTAAAAAAAGGCGACAAAGTCACAATTCTTAGCACAGCTCGAAAGATTCAAAAAGAGGAACTAGACACAGCTATAGGTATTATAAAATCATGGGGACTAGAGCCCCTTTTGGGAGAAACTATAGGTGCTGAATCCAATCAATATGCTGGTAGCGATGCCATTCGTACAGACGACTTTCAAAAGGCACTTAATGACCCAAATATTAAGGCTATTTTTTGTGCTAGAGGAGGTTATGGCACCGTACGTATGCTTGATGCCTTAGATTTTTCAATATTCCAATCATCACCTAAGTGGATCATTGGTTATAGTGACGTCACTGTACTACACGCACATATACACCAGAATTTTGGTGTTGAAAGCTTACATGCAAATATGCCAATCACCTACCCTTCATCCGGTGATAATGAAAGCACGAAAAGTATCTGGAAAGCACTGAGCTCTTCTCATCTGAACTACACATGGGATAGTCACTCACTTAACAAAACGGGCAGTGCTGAAGCTATGCTTGTAGGTGGCAATCTTTCTGTTCTTTATTCGATCTTGGGCTCTAATTCAGAGATAGATACAAGAGGAAAAATATTATTCCTTGAAGATTTGGATGAATACGTCTATCATATTGATAGAATGATGATTAACCTTAGACGTTCTGGAAAACTGGAAAAGCTTAAAGGGCTTATCATTGGGGGCATGAGCGACATGAATGACAATACCATTCCTTTCGGCAAGTCTGCAGAAGAAATCATATTAGAACACTGCAAAGACTACAACTATCCAGTTGCATTTAATTTTCCCGCGGGACATATTGACGATAATAGGGCACTTATTATTGGGCGGTGCTCAAAATTGAATGTTGAAAATAATTCGTGTAGCCTTGTTCAATAGCAATATTTTTAGCTCTGAGGTGATTTCATTAATTTGTGCTGTATGTCAGTAGTCCCTAAGTACAATGGAAAAAAACTTTTTTCAAACCCCAATCAGCTAAGTAAGCTTGAATGGGATGCTATTGTTATTGGCTCTGGCATTGGAGGCATGAGCTGTGCAGCAGCGCTAGCTAAAACTGGAATGGAAGTACTTGTTCTTGAACAACATTATGTCCCAGGTGGCTACACCCACATGTTCTCCAGAAAAGGCTATGAATGGGATGTTGGGGTACATGCCATAGGAGAAATGCGTCCTCAAGATAAACCAAGACAGGTTCTTGACTGGCTATGTAAAGAAAAAATTGAAATGGTCAGCCTCGGCGATCCTTATGATGAATTCAAGTTTCCAGAATCCTTTAGCTATGGGCTTCCTTCAGACAAGAAGGTTTTTTTAAAAACCCTTCAAGAACTTTTTCCTGATCAAGCAGAAAATATAAAGAAGTATGTAGATACTATATACAAGGTTGTAGCATATTCTAAGTTCTTTTTTCTATTTCAAACCTTTCCAAGGTGGCTAGCGAAAATTGCATTTGGAGTCCTCCATTCGTTTAATAGAAATTGGTTTAATGTAACAACCAACGACTTACTTGATGAGTTAAATATAGAGGGTAAGCTTAGAACTTTACTTACTATACACTGGGGTTATTATGGCAGTCTTCCAAAGGACTCTAGCCTTCCAATGCATGCTCTAACACATGTGCATTTTAGAAATGGAGCAAATTATCCAAAGGGTGGTTCAAAAGTTTTTGCTGAACAAATATTGGCAACGGTTATTGAAGCTGGTGGTGAAGTAATTGTTAGAGCCAAGGTAATTGAGCTTATTATGAAAAACAATACGGCAGTTGGCGTTAAACTTGAATCTGGTGAAACCATCAAGGCGAAAAAAATAGTCTCTGCTGCAGGAGTAAAAACAAGTATCAATGCTTTCATTCCTTATAAAAAGCAATATGAAAATTGGATCAACAGTATTAATGAGCTTGATGATTCTCCGCCTTACTTGTGTCTTAATTTGGGTTTTAAAGGAGATATAAAGAAGGCTGGTGCAAGTGCCGCAAATCAATGGCTCATCAATACTTGGAGCAATGATATTAGCTACTGGGACATCACGAATAAAGAAGAAAAGCCTCCAATACTTTATGTTTCTTTTCCTTCCTTAAAGGATCCATTGCACAATGAAGGCCCGGAGAAAAAGCACACAGGAGAGTGCGTAACTTTTTTAGATTTTAAGCATTTTGAGCAATGGAAAGATTCTGATTTTAATAAAAGACCTGAGGCATATCTAAGGCTAAAAGATGAGATTGAGCAAAGGATGCTTAAGGAATTGAAAGAGAAGCTACCTGAAATCATGAAATATCTTGATCATTTTGAGCTCTCAACACCTCTATCAACAATCTTTTATACTAGAGCAAGCAAAGGAGCAATATATGGCTTAGAGTCATCACCCAAACGCTTCAATAATCGATGGCTTAGACCAACAACACCTATAAAGAACTTCTATTTTACAGGTGTTGATATTGGTGCAGTTGGGGTTATCGGAGGAATGATGACTGGGCTTGTAACAGCAGCTACTATTAAACGGAAGCTTATCAAAAAGTTCTTTTGATGCTACTCTCCTAAGTAATGTAATACAAAGGCCCATATATCTGCCCACTCCTCTATTTGCTTGGATGTTGGTTTACCTGCACCATGACCAGCTTTCTTATCAATTCTAATTAAAATTGGATTAGAACCTTGCTGATGCTCTTGCATACTTGCTGCAAACTTAAAGGAGTGCGCTGGCACAACTCTATCATCGTGATCAGCTGTTAATATCATAGTTGCTGGGTATGCCACCTTTTCAATATTATGCAAAGGAGAATAGGCCCTTAGATTCTTGTAATGTACAGAGTCTTCACTATCACCATATTCTACCGCCCATGCCCATCCAATGGTAAACTTATGATATCGAAGCATATCTAATACTCCAACTGTTGGTAACGCTACAGCGGCTAAATCCGGTCGCTGCGTCATTATCGCTCCTACAAGTAAGCCTCCATTTGAACGCCCATGTATAGCTAGCTTCTCATGCTTTGTATAATTTTCTGAGACCAAATATTCTGCGGCAGCAATAAAGTCATCAAAAACATTTTGCTTATTTAAAAGCATACCACCTTTATGCCAAGCCTCTCCATACTCTAAGCCTCCTCGTATATTAGCAACTGCATAAACCCCTCCTTCCTCTAGGAAGGCAAGATTACGAACATGAAAATAAGGCTTAATTGAAATTTGAAAACCGCCATATGCATATAAAAAGCATGGATTTGTACCATCCAGCTCAATGCCTTTTTTATGCGTTATATACATAGGGATTTTTGTTCCATCCTTACTCTTGTAAAAGACTTTTTTGGACTCAAATTGGTCTGGATCAAATTCTACTTCAGGAGTAAAATATACTTTGGATGTTTTTGTCTTGAAATCATATTCATAGCTTGATGGTGGTGTGATGTAAGACGTAAAGCTAAAATACGCGTAATTCATATCTATATCCCCTCTTAAATTAGAGGCAATACCCGAGCCTGGTAATTCAATATCATACATGTATTTCCCCTTATCATCATAAACCTCGAGTGATGATTCAACATCCTTAAGATATTGACAAGTAATAAAACCTCCGGCTCTACTAACGCTTTCTAAAACATGGGCTTTTTCTTCAATACAGGTCGTCCAGTTTTGAATAGAAGGCGAATTAGGATCTACCCAATAAAGCTTATAGTTTTCCGCATGGTAATTAGATTTCACTAAGAATCTGCCTTCAATGCAATCAATAATCGACTCATCCGTTTCAAAACTTTCATCTATAAATTTAAACCGCAGATCATCTATCCCATTAGCTAAGCTTGAAAAAGATGTAATACTACCACTCGTTCCCTCTGTGCTTATCAGTATCAAATATTGATTATCCTCTGTCACATAAGTATAATGCCCTCTTTTGGGATGTGCCTTGTCTTCATAAATTAAATAATCTTGGTCCTGTGTAGTTCCTATTTTATGGTAATAGACTTTTTGATACTCATTTGACCCTGAAAAGGAGCTTCCTTTTTGAGGCTTACCGTAAGATGAATAAAAGAAGCCTTCTTTATACCATGAAACACCTGAAAACTTAACCCATTTAATTCGATCTTCTATAGGCTCTAAGGTTGCCAATTCAAGAATAGCTATTTCTGTCCAATCAGAACCAGAATGCTGAAGCCTATAACTTATGTATTTATTATCATCGCTTATACTAAATCCATTAGCTGTGGTTGTACCATCTTCAGAAAGACTATTTGGATCCATCAGTAAACGTTCCTCTCCATCTCGCCCTTTTTTAAAGAAATAAACAGGCTGATTTTGAACACCATCGTTTTTGGCATAAATAAAATAGTCGCCGCTTTTATAAGGAGAAGATTGCTTAGGGTAATCCCATAGCTTTGTTAATCGCTCTTTAATAGCCTCACGCTTCGGTAATTTATTTAAGTATGTATCCGTAAAGGCTATTTGTCTATTTACCCAATCCTGCGTAGCTACCGAAGTATCGTTCTCCAACCACCTGTAGGGATCTTCAATACTATCTCCAAAATAGACATCCGCCACCTCATCTTTTTTAGTTTCTGGATAAGATGGCTTTGGTTTGTTTTCTGAGCAAGCCATAAGCATTACTGTTAAAGTCAATATAATTATTCTCATCATTAATTATTTCGCAACAAAATAAGGCTAATGTTTGGCCTTTTAAAACTCGATATTTAAAAAGACCATTGGCTTTCTTCCTAAGGTATTTGTTACGGGGTTTTGATAGTTCGCATAGCTGAACATTGGATTGTAACGAACACTTTGAGTATTGAATGCATTTAGAACTGAGGCTCCAGCTTCCAGCTTAATGTTTTTAAGTTCAAATGCATACATAGCAGCTATATCAAACCTGTTATAAGCCTCTCTTGACGCCGACAAATCTTGCATATTTGGAATGCCTGAACCATACACATAGTTAGTAGATATAAAAAATGGCTTAAAGTTTAAGTAAATGACTCCTTTTAACTCATGCCGTTGATCATGAGGCGCATAACTAAAGCTATTGTCATTTTTTTGATCGAAATTCTCCTCTGACTTACTCAATGTATAGGCAAATGATAAATAATGCCGTTTGAACTTCTTTTTTAGGAAGAAGTCCCAACCCTGAGCCAAACCAAGACCTGTTGCCATTATAAACCCACTATGATCTAAAGACAATCTTTCAACGCCCTGCGTTCTTCGAGTAAAGGCATCTATTTTCCACTCAAGACTTTCATTTGAGTAGGCCAATCCTAACACTCTATGATATGATCTGAGGGGGCTATATTCACTATCCCTAACGCTCCAATAATAGAAACTATTGGAAAACTGATCATAGGCTGCAAAAGAGGATACGTATTGATCATACTGACCAATAGCTGCATTTAAATTCAACTTGGGAAATAGACGAATGCCAAGTCTGAGACGCTCCTCTAAAATTGGACGAAAACTATTAACGGCATTATTCACTCTTAAGCCTGGTTCCAATACCACATTTTTACCAAAACTAATTTGATCTTTCACATATATAAACAATCGATTTAGGCTCTGATCGTAACTCTTAATTGCGCTACTTAATGAGTCCTGTTCAATACTGGAACTATTTCCCACCAGGCCAAAGCCAATTTGTAAAGCATGGCGATTAGTAGATGGAAAAATATGTCTCAGCTTTATGGAGCTTTCCGCTACACTATTGCTTGTAATGTTATTACTTATTGATTCGAAACCTTTCTGTGATTTCTGGCTTAGTACATTAGTGAAATTTGACTCTAAGTCAGTCGCTGCTAATGTAACATTAGTAATACCTCCATTCCGCCATGGCTTAGCATATAAAAGGGATGCTGCATTTTGTCGCTGGCTGATTAAGTTTTCAGCGACTTGAAAAACACTATCTGTAGGTAATAAGTAATTTCTAAATTCTTTTTCATTGCTAGACAGTATACTTAAATTAAGCTCACCTCCTTTGTTAAGCCTAGTAGAGACTTTAATATTTAAATCTTGAAAAGTATTATTAATTAAGTTCTTAGTTTCATTAAGGCTTGCCAGCTGATTCCAACGCAATGTATTGTAGTACGTATTTCTGCCTCCAATCTGTATATTTAAATTTGAATTGATTGGAATATTTAACAACCCACTTACCACTTCATTATTAAACTGCATAGAGGATCCAAAATTATTAAAGTCACCAGCCTTTGTTCGAACGTCTATTAAGGCTCCTGACCGATCACCTAAATTGACGTTATATCCACCCTTGTGAACATCTATCTCTTGTATCATCATTTGATTGATAGACCCAATATCATTGTTTAATCCAGCAGTATTAAAAAGTGTCATTCCATCTAACAAGAGCTGTGTTTGGCCGTGATAAGACCCCCATATAATGAAATCTTCCGCATGTTCTCCGGCAGCAAGAACCCCGGACTGCAACCTTAGGAGATTAAACAAAAGCTTATCATTACTTCCTGGTATTAAGCTGGAAATTTGCTCATTAAGCTTTAATTGACCGGCTGTATTGAAAATATTTTGATTAGCTACTATGACTGAGTCTGGTCGTACTTCTACAACATTTAGTCCAACCACACTTGGCTTTAATACTAGAGAGTGTAATTGATCTATCGCTAGTATAGTATCCAACTCATAATAACCTAAATGAGAGGCTTTAACTCTAACCTGCCTCTCTTTTGAAATATATGAAAAGCGTCCTCTCTGATCTGTGCTTAACCCTTGATCATTTAATTCTACAAATGAGAATGGCAGCAACTCCCCACTGTATTGATCCCTAAGCTCTGCTCTAAGAACAAACTTTTCCTTTTTTTTAGATAGCACAAAGACCTTTCTATGTTGCTTTACTTCCAGCTCACATTGACTTGCCAAAGCCTCTAAGGCTTTATGAACATTCTTGAAAGTTCCTTTTTGTGAGACAATACAATTAGAAACTAATAGATCATCGAAAGACATTTCAAACTTATACTGGACTTTTAGCTCCAATAAGGTTGCTTTGAGATCCTTATTTTGCACATCTAAAGTTACCTCCTGTGCAGATAGGCCAAGCACAAACAAACATAAATTATATGCTAGTATATTTCTTAGGTGCAGCTTTTTAGGGTTTTAATAGACTCTATAGGTCTTATTGGCTTTAAGCTCAAATTTAAGACCAAATGTTTGACATATCAAAGTAAGTAAATCTTCAATATTATCTGGCTTTTTATAATAGGCCGTATAACGCTTAGACTTAATTAAAGGATCAAGCTCTATTTCAACATCATACTGACGCTCTATCTCTGAAAACACATCTGATAATAGATCTGACTTAAAACTTAAGACATTGATAGACCAACCCATAGCATCGCCTTCTTCAACCTCTGTTCCCACCCCTATATGGGTCTCATTTACACTAGCCAGCATCTTAGGCGTAAGCTCTACTTTTTTGCCAGATTTATTAGAGTAAACGGCGACCTTACCTGTCTTACAATAGACTTCATATTTATCAGCTCTTGAATAAATATTAAAACTTGTTCCAAGCACCTCCGTTCGCCCTAAATCAGACAATACAGCAAATCTCTCTCCTTTTTTTACCTCAAAAAACCCTTCTCCCTCAAAAAGTAATTCTCGCTCAAAGGACCACCAATAAGGCTTATATTCAACACTAGAGCCTGCATTTAGCTGAATACTTGATCCATCTGGTAATTCACAGAGCAGCTTTTGACCACTAGTAGCATGCATTGAGGTTGTATAAAAACGGCAAAATGCAGCAATTGAAATAAAAATTGTCAAAGATGCAGCAATGGCATAAATCATTGAATTGAACCTCGAATTGTCACTCATTGTGATGACTTTACTTTTTGGCTCTGCCTCAGATTCCTCTATCTTTGAAAGGAGCTCGCTCCATGCTTTTTCTTTGCTTTTGGCAAAGGGCACTTCCATCTTTTCAAAAAGGGCTTCTTCTTGTATTTCTTTTTTATTATCCGACATTGATGCGTAAATCTTTTTTAAGGTGACTTAATGCAACATTCATTCTCTTTTCTATCGCTTTAACACTCAAATCAAGTCTTTCAGCAATTTCTTTATAACTCAAGCCTTCCATTCTGCTCATAAGAAACACTACTCGTTGCTTCTCATTTAATCGACTAAGACTTTTTTCATAACTTTCTTTTAACTCCTGATATTGAACATAATTATCAGGTCGATCCCCACTCAAGCTAAACTCCAATGTGGAGGCATGTTTTTGCTCTAGTTTTTTTCTTCTATAACTTGAAGCAAATAAATCAGCAGCTATTTTATAGAGCAAACCTTTGGTCCTATTCCCTTCAAAAGCAATATCTTTTTCCCACACTTTCATAAAAGCATCCTGAGCTAAATCAGTTGCCAAGTCACTATCTCCACACCTATAGTACAAGTAATTTCTTAGAGAATCAAAATAGGAATCAAAGCAGAACTTGAACTCGTCTTTAGTCAAAATATTAAATTGAAATAAACAGCATAGCCCTAGTTAGGGCTATGCTGTTGTTGCTTTTGTCTTTTTTAATGACTAATAAAGACCAACATGAAATGTTGTTGAATCAATACCACCATTTACAGGGTAATATTTCGTTGCCAAAGTATCGCAAGTACCATCACCAAAGTCAACTGTAGCTAACCAATCACCATTGTCTATATCATAATATTTTATAATACCAGAAACAATGTATGCGCAATTATTAGTTTTAACAATAGGGTCAACGATTACTTTTTTATAATCATCCTTTTTACCCTTTTTGCCTTTTTTACCTTTTATGCCTTTTGTGCCTTTTTTCTTTTTAATCATGGTTTTCTTTCCATTTTGAAATAAAGCAGCATCTTCTTCTGTATCTCCAGCACCAAAATCTACAGTAGCTAAGACTTCACCATCTAAACGGTATTCGATAACCCCACTTGAATAATAATCTTCATCATAGGCAGTATTGAGAGGACTTGTAACTATACGCTCAAATCCAGCTTCGTTTAGCATTATCTGATGAGTCTCTGCACCAATTTCTGATGCTAAATTACTTTCTACAGCTTCTTTTTTACAAGAAGTAAAGACAACTAAGGCTAATAGCGCCGACACAAACATTAAATTTTTCATTTTAAACTTTTTCATTTTTTTGATTTTTAAGTGTTTAATAAATGTTTGCTTCTTAACCGCATCAAACTTAAATCACCCTACCAAAAATATCTTTTTTTTTCAATTACTAGATAGAGATATATTGCAAGTTACTATTAATAAAAACGTATCCCAAATGCTTTTTGGCTATTTTTTCCACTCAGTTACTTTAAAAAAGAAATAATTTTGTCTGATCTGCATCTCTGCAATACGTTTTAGAACTTTAATGTTAGACCACAAAGGAAATTTCTTCCTGCTTGAGGATAATAGAAGTTCTCCGTAATCATATCACCATAAATATAACTGTATGTATAACCATTACTACTATACAACGCATTCAATACATTATTAACCATTAGGTTCAGATTTAGCTCTTTCATGCCTTTGGCCAATAAGCTATAAGACAATCTTGCATCTAATGTTTGATAAGCACTTATGGCACGGTTATCATTCGAAGTGTTATCCAGATATTGTTTACCCACATATTTTGCTTGAACTAAAAGCTGAATAGATTTTAATGGTGCATATTCAATGCCTGCAGCAGAAATAATATTTGGTGAGAACGCAATATCTGTATTCTCATAAATATTCTCAATAATCTCATAACCATTGGTATAATCATAAAGCACCTCTTTAAACTCAGCAATTTTATTTTGTGATAAGGTCGCATTCCAACGAAACTTTAATTTATCACTTAATACTACATTAGTAGACATCTCTAAGCCCGCTCTAAAACTCTCATCCACATTTGTTCTAACTGAAGACCCAACATCATTCAATTCGCCTGTTAGTATCAATTGATTCGTATAATCCATGTAGAAAATATTTGCTTGGAAGCTAGCTTTCCTGTTTGCGAAATCAAAACCTAGCTCATAATCCATTAAGCTTTCATGACTTGGTTGAGCGTTTGATGGATTATCGATAAAATCATTTCTTACAGGCTCTCTATTTGCCACTGCAATAGATGCAAACAATCGCATTTTCTCAGAAATATTGTAATTCAGTCCTAACTTTGGATTAAGGAAAGTAAAACTTGTATCAACGTTCAATACCTTGAGGTCATTATCTACACCTGCTGTTGAATAATCTACTTTTCTATACTGAATATCGATAAATGTTTGAAGTGCATCACTTAATGTATACTCGGCCTTTATGTATGTATTGAAGTCATACTTTACGCCTACATTATCGTAGTATTTATCTCGAATAGACGAACCATTGGCATATTCTGTCCAAATAATTTCACCAAAATGATCGCCATCGTATACATTATATGCTCCACCCAAAGTCATCTTTAGCTTACTTTTGTCATATAAGAAATTGTAAGTAAGACCATAAAAATCATTATCCAACCATCGCCTTCTAATTAAATCTGTTGAGGAAATGGTGTCACCTCCCATAATCAAGTCATTCATGCCATAATCAGAAAAGTCATCCCCTTTTCTGAATTGTTCATAATAACCGGCACCATGCGTATAATGCAATGCTATATTTGACTTTAAATCCTCATTAATCACATTTGACCAATGAAGCTGATAGTGATCTTGGCCATAATTATCAATTTCGTTATCATATTGATAATAGTTATATGTTCTTCCTGCATTTAAGAGATTGGCTGTTTGCACGCTATCCAAGCCATTATTACCTGCATGTGCTAGCATAGATGAAGAGTCTCCATCTATCACACTCTGAGGTGTTCCCCACCAAGACTGATAAGTTCTTTCACGACCTGCAAAATGAATTAGCTTTAAAACTGTTTTTTCACCATAGTAACCACCGGATAAATAATAGCTTTTTAAATTAGAAGCTGCCCTATCTATATATCCATCTGACTTTATTAAAGAAGCTCTAGCATCAAAAGCCCATCGATTATTAATCAAGCCTGTTCCTAACTTAGCCGTGTACTTTTGAGAATTAAATGAGCCAAAAGAATTTGATATCTCACCATAAGGGTTCTCTTTTAAATCGTTGGTTTGAAGATTTACTGTGCCACCAAAAGCGCCGGCACCATTAGTCGAGGTACCAACACCGCGCTGTATTTGAATATTTTCAGTTGAAGATGCAAAATCTGGCATATTCACCCAATAGACACCTTGCGACTCTGAATCATTGATTGGAATGCCATTAACAGTTACATTAATTCTTGTGGCATCTGAACCTCTCAATCTAAACCCTGAATAACCAATACCTGCTCCAGCATCAGAAGTGTTTACCATAGAGATTTCATTTTGCAATAAAAAAGGCAAATCCTGACCTAAATTGCTTTTCTCAATGTCTGTATAATCAATGTTAGTTTGCGCAAAAGGGGCCGTTTTAGCTGCACGTGTTGCTTCAACCATAATTTCTGTCAATTCAAGTCCAGACTTTACTAAGGTCAAGCTTCCCAATTCAGCATCTGACGAGTTTATAGCAACTTCTTTTGAAAGAGACTTAAAGCCCATAAAACTAGCTTCAAGCATATAAACCCCATTCTCTACATTATTAATTAAAAAGTTACCTAAGTAGTCCGTATATGCACCCTTAGCGCTACCTTTTATCTTTACAATTGCACCAATTAATGGTCTGCCCTCATCATCCATTACATTACCCTTAATACTGTTTTGAGCAATTAAGTTTGTCATAAGCATGAATGCCAACATTAGATAGATTCCTCTTTTCATAACTTTTCTTTTTAACGAAGATGTGGGGTGAAATCTACGTTTGATTTACTTTATTTTTTTCAATTCCTACGCCAGCATTATCTGGATCAGGTCCTTTCTTTTTAAAGAAATGGGTGTAATCTCAGCCTTTATTATCGGCACCCCATGAGACAGCGCAAATTTATACTCTAAAGTACTTTTCTCAAAGCATTTAGCGCGTTTTTTAAACGCCTTTCATCCTTACCTTTGATTATGAAGTAATTACAATTTAGCTGTTTAAGTATGTGTAGATATTTTTGATAAAGGCGCACTCTATCATCCTTTGAAGGATGTTCCCTAAAAGGGTCGCTTACCCATTCAATATCTGGATAGCAAAGAAGATATATTTTTTGATGAGCATCAACAACTAAAGCATCTTCAATCCAATCAATTTTAGTATTGTATTTTTCTTGAATCCAGACTTTATAAACCGCTAAGTCTGTATCTAAAATGACTCTTTCGTTATTATCTTGAATAACCTCCCTTTCTCTTTGATACTGGACTTTAGCCATTTCTTCAACCATTTCCATATTATAAAACCCCTCTGTTGTCTTCAATTTTTCTCTAGCATACTCCTCAACTAGACAATAGCTCAATTCTTTAACCAGCTTTTTTGCCAAAGTTGTTTTACCTGTTGACTCAGGACCTATGATGACGACACTTTTATTCATTATATATTTTTTCTTGAGCTCGCCAACTATAATATCCGTATACTGCCATTAGAGCATAAATGAGCATCAATAATGCATATATTTCTAAATCTCTTGACCAATAAAGCCATACGCTTACTAAATCAATCACAATCCAATAAATCCAATTTGAAATCCATTTACGTGTAGCCATATAAGTAGCCAAAAAACTAAAGACGGTTGTAAAAGCATCTATCAATGGCCTTTTACCATCTGGAAAAAAGTGCGCCATTATTAAAAACAACATATATGACATTACGGAACAAGCGAAAATGATTAATACATGCTTAGTCCAACCTACATGAACTAACTTTTTTTGATTGTTTAAGGATTTCCAATGATACCAACCATAAAAACCTGCTATCACGTAATAGGTATAAAGAATGGCTTCTGAATATAACTTTGCAAAACCAATAAATAGGAAAATGCTAAATAATGCACTTATGATTCCAAAAAGCCAACCAATGGGCTTATTTCTCGCAATAAGTATAACATAGGTTAATCCGCTTATTACAGCAATAAGCTCATAAATCAATTCCATATTTTGAGCTAAAACACTCATCTTTTGACTTTAGAATGCCAATAAGCAAGCCCTAAAAATAACAACTGAAATGGAAGTCTATAAAGAGCTAAGTCCTTGCTGACACCTATTGCTTCTTGAGCTTCTTTGCTTTGATAAAGATAAATATTGGCTGGAAAGACTGCTATCAACAACAAAATTAATCCCCATGCAGCCAATGACCTATATTTTTCAAACATTAACATAAGTCCAAACATAATTTCAAAAAAGCCACTTATCAATACAAGCTCATAATGAAATGGCATATACTTAGGCATTATTGCTATAAAAAACTCTGGATCTAAAAAATGTTTCACACCAATATAGACATAGAAAAACCCCATTATATAAATTGATATTTTTTTGACTTTTTGCATTGGCCTCATTTTTTTGATTTCAAAATTATTAAAGAATTAGCCTTGTTAATAATTGACAAACATTAAAAATAACTCACCTGATTGTATACTAAAAAAACGATAAAGAAAAATCGTCCTAAAACCTACTAAAACAGAGCAGGTTATATGTTATATATCTAAGGAAAAAAGACAATAAATTATTAACTTTGTCTTCCTAAAATTATTGCAATTACACGACAATGAATCACTCTATTAATCTAAGCCTAGTAGCAAACCCAACACAAATAGAAAATGAATGGGATATTCTAACAGAACTATTTGAAGCTGGTCTAGAAAAGTTCTATTTAAGAAGACCGAATTTAAGATTAAGAAAGTATGAGGAATGTCTAAATAATATTCCTGAACGTTTTTGGGAAAGAGTTGTTTTACATGAGCACTTTACAATAATGTATGACTATCCTTTTAAAGAAATTCATTTAAAAACCAAGGAAAGAAAGGCTTTTCAAAACAAAGAGCGCTACAAGAAATTGGTTAAAGAAGCTCATAGAGCTAATATCAAATGTAGCACTTCTGTACATAATTTTAGTGAGCTTAAAGACTTGGATGGCACGATAGATTCTATTTGGGTTAGTCCAGTATTTGATAGTATTTCTAATCCAAGTCACAAAGCCGACTTTGATTGGATTCTTGGACTTAAAAACTACACTTCAAAATCAAAAGTAGTTGCTATAGGTGGTATTCATGAGAATAATATTGGGGCGCTTAATCGACAGTCGTTTTATGAGGCTGCTTTATTAGGGAGTATATGGAAAAGGCCTAAGTCTGCTATTGAAAACTTTAAATTAATGCAAAAAAGCTGTAAGCAAGGCACACAAAGCTTATAATTGGCATGTGTAATATTGAATAAAAGCATGCTAAACGAGAAAGAGTCTGAACATTATAGAAAGCATTTAAATCTTACTGAAATTGGTGAAGCTGGGCAGCTTAAGCTTAAAGAAGCAAAAGTTCTAGTTGTTGGAGCGGGAGGTCTTGGCTGCCCTGCATTGCTTTATCTAGCTGCGGCAGGTATTGGCACTTTAGGTATTGTTGATGGAGATATAATTGAAGGCTCAAATCTACAAAGGCAGGTATTATATAGCCATGAAAATATTGGCCAGAGTAAAGCCTTTATTGCTAGAGAGAAACTCAGCTTACTTAATCCAAATATTTTTATCAATACGCATGATTGTTTCCTAAATATGGAAAACGCATTATCCATCTTATCAGATTATGACTTAATTGTTGATGGAAGCGATAATTTCGAAACCCGTTATTTACTAAACGACGCATGTGTAATACTTAACAAAACACTAGTCTATGGGGCTCTATTTAAGTTTGAAGGCCAAATAAGTGTTTTTAATCATAAAGGAGGCCCTACATATAGATGCTTGTATCCAGACGTTCCAACTGCAGCAGAAAGTCCTAATTGCAATGAAACTGGTGTCTTAGGAGTTCTACCGGGTATTATTGGAAGCATGCAAGCTTTAGAATGCATTAAGATAATATGTGAAATCGGAATTCCTCTATCTGGTACACTGCTAATTTTTAATGGTTTAAAAATGACTACCAAACAGATTAGTTTTACTAAAAACTTAAAAATTAAAATCAGCGAACTTACTAACTATAAAACTCCAGGATGTACTAAAACAACATTTAAGGATATCTCTGTAGAAGAGGCTAGTAATTTATTGAAAACCAAAAAAGATATTTTACTAATTGACGTACGAGAAACGCATGAATTTGAAGCAGATAATATTGGAGGCAAAAACCTGCCTTTATCTAGCATACAGGCTAATACAAGCCTAAGCTTAAATAAAAATATGGCAAGTATTATTCACTGTCAATCAGGAAAACGCAGCTTTAAAGCTTGTGAAATACTAAGTAAACGTGGTTATAAATCAATCTACAATTTGAAAGGAGGACTTAAAGCATGGAAAAGATCTAACAAGTTAGTTTGATGCTTCTCTCTCCCTCTTAGCACGCCTTTGAGCTTTTACAACAAGTATAGTTGCATAAACATATAATACTGCCCCTAGTATAGCATATGCAAATATTTCTACGCCTCCATTAAAATAGAATTTAGAAACTAACCCTCCTGCTAAAAAAATAATTCCCAATGCCTTAAAGAGCATTACTTTTTTCATTTCATTTTTATTCATAGCTTAAATTGCTTGAGTTGACATAACTTCCTCAGTCTTCAACAATTTTTCTTTCAATTGAAAATAAGTTTGTAATGGATCTTCACTGTCCCATATATAACTTTGTGCCGCTACTCCATCAAAACCTAACTTATATATCATTTCAAATTTATCTGGACTTATACCTCCATGCGCAAATACCTTTGTTGGAGCTTTTCTTAAGTGTTTTTTAAGCTTAGCCGTTTTAAATCTTTTTATTCTTGCCTCTGGTTCAATACTTTCAAAAACGGGCCCCAAAAAAATATAGTCATATAGCCTGCCTGTTTCTTCCATTGCTTCAACAGATTGTAGACTTGCACTTATATTTATCTTCTTATTAAAAAAACGTAGCTTAAAGAGCCTAAACTTTGTTCTTAAGCCTGCTCTTCTATGTTTGCGACTAACATGAACTCCCTTACATGCATATTTATTTGCTAACATATGCCTAGAGTGTAACACAATTCTATTTCTAAGCTTCGGACTAATCTTAGACAAATAGGTTATATAGTCATTTGTAGTATAATGCGGCTTTCTTAAGTGAAATGACTGTAATCCTTCTAAAAGCATGGCTTCTACAATGGCAATCTCATTCTCTACATCATGGGAACAGGAAACAACAACTAATTCCATCTAAATATATTCAGTTAAAATCAAAGATAAGCTTAATCTTTTACTTAGCGCAACTTAGCATTGATTGGGTTGCGAAGACCTTTATATGATCTAAGCTCAACCTTTATTTTCCCAATAAGAATTTCTGATTCGACGCGTAAAGGCAATTTATTTTCATCATCCGTTACCCATACTAGCATTTCTTCTCCTGCTTCAAATACAGTACCTTCTATTAAAAGAGGTGTAAACTTAATGGTATTAAACTTTCCCTGCCTCGTTTTAATCACCTCTTTACCCTTATATCTGGCATGTATTGGCCAAACTTCATTATCCAAAAATACAGTCATTGGAATTGTATCACCTTCTGAATAAT
>CAJXBJ010000023.1 GCA_913050195.1 uncultured Saprospirales bacterium | reverse complement strand
GAAAATATTTTACTTAATGGCTTTCCCATGGAACGCAACTTGGTATACCCTTTTGTGAATGGAAGTGCCATTAGAAATAATCTTATTAGCACCATTTATTACTCGGACATTACAAATAAATACATGAGTGATGTTGTGGGTGAAAAGGTTTACTTTGAAGCTAAGGGTATTACATATGTGTTCCCAGGTAATAAAATAGGCTTGCACGATATTAATTTCATGGAGACCTCTGGGAATATGGTAGGTATTATGGGTGCTAGTGGTGCAGGTAAAACTACTTTATTAAACGTCTTGAGTGGAATTAATAAGCCAACCACAGGCGATATAAAAATAAATGAGAAAAGTATTTACAGTGATAGTGAAGAAGTTAAAGGACTCATAGGATATATAGCACAAGATGACCTATTGTTTGAAGAACTTACTGTGTATGAAAACCTATTTTATAATGCACAGCTTTGTATGGGCGGACTCAGTAATGAAGAAATACATGACAAGGTTATTAATATTTTAAAAAGCTTAGGACTTGCAGAAATTAAGGATTTAATTGTCGGAAGCCCATTAAACAAAAAAATTAGTGGAGGACAGCGTAAGCGATTAAATATTGGATTAGAACTAATTCGTGAGCCTTATGTGCTTTTTGTTGATGAACCAACTTCTGGCTTATCTTCTAGAGACTCTGAAAACATAATGGATTTATTAAAGGAGTTAGCTCTCAAAGGCAAACTAGTAATAATTGTTATCCACCAACCATCTTCAGATATATTTAAGATGTTTGACAAGCTCTTTATTATGGACACCGGTGGTTATCCAGTGTACTATGGAGATCCTGTTGATGCCATAAGCTATTTTAAAAGAAATGGCAATTATGTTCAAAGTCAGAAAAGTCTTTGTGGTGAATGTGGAAATGTGAATCCGGAACAAATATTTAACATACTAGAGGCCAAAGTAGTTAATGAATATGGTAAATTTTTAGATAAAAGAAAGGTAAGCCCCATAGTATGGAATGAACGTTTTAAAGAAACCTTTAGTTTAGAAAAGGTAACAAATATTTTTGGAAACTTAGAAAAAAATCTTCATCTAACACCTTCACTAATTCCAGATAAATTAAAACAACTATTTGTTTTTATAAAGAGAGATGTAAAGTCCAAATTAAGCAATAAGCAATATATGGTTTTCACGTTCTCAGAAGCACCATTATTAGCTTTTATACTAGCCTTCTTAGTTCGTTTTTTCAACATAGATGAAGGAGGGACCAATAATTACGTCTTTGGTGAAAATGAAAATTTGGTTGCCTACCTATTTATGAGTGTTGTTGTGGCTTTATTCTTAGGGATGATTGTAAGTGCCGAAGAAATATTTAAAGATCAAAAAATCAGAAAAAGAGAGTCATTTCTAAATCTTAGTAAAGGCAGCTATCTATTTTCTAAGATTATCATCTTGTTTAGCATATCTGCTATTCAGACCCTGACCTATGTATTTGTAGGCAACCTTGTACTAGATATAGATGGCTTATTCTTTAGCTATTGGCTTATTCTTTTTAGCACATCGTGTTTTGCTAATTTATTAGGTCTAAATATTTCTTCTACATTTAATTCTGCAGTTACTATTTACATATTAATTCCAATATTCTTGATTCCACAACTTATGCTTAGTGGAGCAGTAGTGAAATTTGACAAACTAAATCCAAGTATTTCAAGTAGCACACATGTGCCCTTTACAGGTGAGATCATTGCCTCTAAATGGGCTTTTGAAGCACTTTGTGTAAATCAATATAAGAATAATAGATACGAGAAGCTTTATTATAAAATAAATAAAAACAAAAGCATTTGTGAATACAAGACGTCTTATCACCTTCCTAAGCTAATTACAAAGAATGAATATTGTTTACAGCATGCTAAAAGCACAGATGAAAGTGTCGTAAAGCTAAAAAGAAAATACATTGCACTATTAAACAATGAAATACCAAAGTCTATTGATGCCTTTAAAAAACTTATCAAAGATTATCCAAACCATAGAAACAGACTTTTGAGCTCTTTACCAAAAAAAGAATTCACGCCAATTGACCCAGATAACTTTAAAGGCAAAGCTCCATTTGAGATGAGTGCCATGCTAAATAAGCTTAAGAAAGGATTTTCTAAAGTGTTTAATATTGAAGATAAACGTAAAGAGCAAGTAACTAAAAATATCATAAAAAAACATGGGCAACAGTTTCTTATAGACTTAAAGAAAAACTATCATAATGAAGAGTTAAAAAAACTTGTTTGTAATACTAATGATGAGAATAGAATAATTGAGGCTAATGGTGAATATATTCAGAAAATACATCCAGTATATTTAGACCCATATATATATACTCGCACAAATCCTTTGGACACAAGAGCACATCTTTTTGCGCCAAGAAAACAATTCTTTGGATACTTTATAGGTACAGAAATATTTAACGTGTTAGTATTGTGGTTTATGACAATCTGTCTTTGGCTAACACTTTATTTTGACCTATTCAGACAGTTCTTAAATAAAATGGAGTCTATTATATCAAGCAAAAGCTAAACTCATTTTTTTATATAGAGCTAATCTTCTTCTAATAACTCTAATTCAATGGGAACACTAACAATACGCTGGTAATTCTCACCTGCCTCCATCATATCTTCATCATCCTCCTCATAAAACCATTTCACGACAACACTCTTACCATTTTTATGTATTTTCTCAAGTTTTCGTAAAACATCAAGAATACATTTAGATGAACTTGTATTAAAGTACTCCAACTTAAAGTTAAATACGGTATTACCACTAGGAGATTCTACATAAGCATCTAACCAATCAAATATCTGTCTATAAAATTCTGTTGAATTCTCAGGAATAGACCTCCCCTCAACTTCTAATATTCCTGTCGCTGTTTGAAAATCTACTTTCGGTGTTTTCACACTTGGTTCAATTGTTAAATTCTCCATTATAGTGCTTATTTATTTTTTAATATTTACTTGTACACTGTAAAAGCTGTAATTATCATTTATCTTTTTAAAATTATAAAATACTTCGCCCCCAGATTTTTTAAACATTTCAATTAGTCCTAAGCCAGCCCCTCCTTTTTTAGAAAAACCCTCTTCAGTCAGAACCTTTTGATGTTTTAAATTTAAACTATTTTCATCTAAACAAGATAATTCATCAAGACTTTCTTTTAATGACTTTGCATTTTCATTACTTAAATAATTACCCGTAATTATCTTGTACGCTTCTTTTGTTCTAGCTAGTACTAATATTGCCGTATAATCCTCACCCTTAATAATCTCGATAGGCTCCAAGTGCAAAAAAGTATTCTGAATACACTCCAATAAAATATTAAATACTCTTTTTTTAATCTTAGAAACTTCATTGAGCTCATTTAAACGACTTTCTGCCAAATTCAATATTGACAATAAGACTTCCTCATTTACAGGTCCTTTGTAAAGCAGAACAACATCATTGTCCTCTATAAACCGATAATATCCGTAAACATCCATTAAAGCCTAAAATTATATAAAAAAAGGCATGCTTTGCATGCCTCTAAGTATACCAATATAAGGTCATATATTATTTCTTTCTGTCGTGAAAACCAATTAGAATCACAGCACAACCTGATCCTGCACCTTCATTTAATTCAGCTTGAATAAAATAACGGTCAGTTGCGTTGAACTTAAAATCCCAATATTTTGGATAATCATAATCATCATTTGAAAAAATGATATTATAATTTGCATCCAACAAACGATATATCAACGTATCTGAATATGGACCAGTACAGCCAATAATACGGTAAGTATTACCTGCATGAAATGTACCTATAAATTCCGCAGTTTCTCCTTCAGATAATAGTGCTCTATGAAACTGACCATCAGACTTATATGGTCTTAACAAAGGATTACACTTTTTAGCATACATTTCACATTGTGCTTGGAGACCTAAACCTGTTACTATAATGATCGCTGTTAAAATCAACTTTTTCATAATTCTTCCTTTAGGGTATATCGCTTTTATTTTACTAATTCTGCTCTTAGGGCATTAACTTTTGATGCAATCTCATCAAAAATAACTTCAGTAATTTCTACTGAACTAACACGTTTCACTTCTGTAAACATATTCTCTGGATCCGGCTCCTCAGGAACTTCCGTATATGTTATCTTTACTTTATCAAATGAAGCGCCTAAATCTTGTAATTTTTCGCCTAATAGCTGATATTCAGGACCTTCATCTTTTACCCTATCCATCATACTTAAAAGAGTAGTTAAGGAAACTTTTTGCTCACCTATTCGATTTAATATCTCGGCATTTTTTGTACTTGTACCAAAAGAACAAGAAATATACAAGGCCTCTATCCATCCACCTGCTAAAATCAATGTAGAAATAGGCTGTCTGTCATTCTCTTTAAGATACATATCTGCCTTACTAAAGGCATCTGAAGCCATAACCATAAGAGAATCTTGATTTCCTAAATTACTTTCTACACGCTTCATTATACTTTGTTCAAAAGCACCTGCAATACCTAACTCCTCTGTTAGACCTTGAACAATTTTAAAATAGGAAATGGCATCTTGCGTTTGTTCAAAAACAAGAATTAAACCTAAGTCTGCCCCATACACACCCAAATTAACTGCCTTCTTATAATTGTCATTATATGCCTCAACTTTTGACGTTGGATTTAAAATACCTTCCTCATAAGAAATCTCTGTCTTTTTAATAAGAGAAGCTATCTCCATTGGCGAAGGCAAAATATATTCTACCTTTTGGGATGCTCCCGCACCGTCAGGATTATTATCCGCAGCTTCTTCTACTACAACCTCTTCTGCAACATTTTGGTCGACAGATTCACAGCTCCAAAGCATTAATAATGCCGCTGAAAACAGTAAGAAATTCAAAGATTTAAACTTCATTTTTATTCTAGATTTTCTTTGTGATTTGATTTATTATATCAACAAATATATAATAATTATTTCTTTAAAAGAAATTCGCAATGTCATTCTAATAATTGTGTCTTATAGGCAATGCATTACATCTAAATGCCAAGCCAAAATACCACTTATTTGAGCTATGGATCTCAAGTTCACTTTCAGTCTTACGATGCATCACAACAGCCTCTAATATATACTGCGGCTTCCATTCATAACTAAGCGTAAATCGCCTAAGGGCCCAATTTGTCATTATGCCTTGACCAACCTTAACATCAAAATAACCATCTGCATATTGATCAAGGCCCGGAAAGTATGGATTTTTATGTATATCCTGACCATAATTACTACCTAAACTATCTAATCCATAAAAAGCACCAAATTGCTCATATTGAAAACGCCATTTTTCTCCTAACTTATAATTTATTTTCAAAATTTTCTCAGCAAAATTAGAACCTAGTGGGTGCGCTAAGGCTTGCCTATAATGACTTACATTTTGTCTTTGATCACCATGAGCATAAGTAAATGGTCTTACTCTATTGTATTCAAGCTGAAAATCTAAATTCTCTAAACCAAAAGCATCTACATATTTAATCCCACATTGCACAGCCCATTTATTCAACCAAAACTGATATTTATCATACGACCGTGTGTTTTTTAATCCATACTTTACCATGAGAGAATCAAAATCCATTTTTAAATATTGAAAGTCCAAGTCATCAAGAACGAATTGGCCATATATTTGAACTTTTTTTAATGGAGCATATTTAAAATCAAATCCTAAGTTTGCATTATCTGGGCTACCAAGACCATGTTCGACAGATCGATAGAATATTAGTGGATTTAAGTACTGAAGCTCCATACTGGGATATTCGCTCGTATCGCCTCGAGCATAAAAAATGCTTTCAAATAAACCCAAATTAAACTTTGAACCTAAGTTAACACTCAAATGATGTATTGCCGCATATTTCTTTTGAATCAAATTATTTAAGCGCAACTCTGGCCAATTATTGAGCTCCATAAATAAATTTTGGTAGCTAAAACGACCTAATTGAGTCTTCATTTTCAAGAAAAATGTATTATATGCATTATCTGATAGAACCAAAGAACGCAGCCCATTGCCGATAAAATGACGATCATGACCAAATTGAAATGCAATATGCTCGCTAAAATTCCAATTAATATATGCCCGAGCATTAAAAAAGTCTACGGTACCAATAGTATCATGCTGAAGTAAAATTTCCTGATCTTCTTTAAAAGTTTTCACCCATGGGCCGCCCGGGAAACTACCACTTTGACGAATAATCTGTTGCCCTACATAAAAAGGAGCTCTAATCTGATTATCCGTTATATAGGTATAGAAGCCTATTTTTTTATCAACATGGCCTTGAATTTCAATACCTCGACTATTAATAAAATTCATATTAGGCATATCCTCTTCGGAGAAATAACCAAAATGAATAACTGGATTTACTCTAACCAAAGATTTGTTTTTTTGATAAGTGTAAAAATCAACCTTTTTACGGTACACATTTTTCCACTTTTGACGAACACTCCTTCCATCTTCTGGGGACCCTAAGTAATAGAAGTAGTCACTAATTTGTTTTTTAAACAATTGAGTATCATTAATTGCATACTGCAAAAAACACACATCTCTTACAGGAAGCTGGGACAAATGAATAGAATCAATTAAACCCTGCTTTACTTCTTGCCTTTGCAGGTCACTATAAATATCCTTGGCCAGAGGCACATAAAGACCCTGACTGTACAGACCTAGAGCATACAGAAACAAAAAACTTGTAATTAAAAACAAACGACTAATTAATTGGCGCTTGCCCATCACTTAATTTTTGGTGAAATATCTTTTCTATATAATGCCACTGGCCTGATTTATATTTAAAACCTTCATAAGAACCATCGGGCACCATTTCTGAATCAGTGTTATCGTTCAAAGGAATTAAATGATCATATATTATCATTTTTAAATTTGGATCATAATTAAGATGAGCAACTGCATCATACTTATATTCGATAATATGTCTAGACTTAATATGCTTTTTATCCATGACAAAATCTTTTGACCCAAAAACTAGCCCTTTGTTTTTAATCAACATGACATCGACTAATTTCTTATATGTTTTTCCATCATTTAAATCCCAGCCAAACAGATAATACTTTTTGCCAAATAGAGACTTTTTAAGCAGGATATTATAGTAAAAGGCGCCATACCAATGCTTTCTGCCAGCAATAGAATCTTCTGCTTGCTTAAAGTCATCAGAATAATCGTTCAGACTAATAACAACTGGTGTTTTTTTATTATAAATTTGAATAAGACCAAAATGTCGAAATCGACTTTTTCCCATCGACAATTCCCATGTGAATATTCGAAATCTTTTATCTGGAGACTCTACTTGTGAAATTAAACCCAACGAATCAAAGGGGTACTTTCTACTTATTGGGTTTTGAAGCAAAAACTTCATTTCCTTGTGAAATGTATAGCTTGCCTCTGTACGTTTTTCAATATTACGAGATTTAATCATTGTTTTGGATAAATCCCTTAGCAATAGCTCTTTATTAAGTAAAGGATGGGCTTTTTGAGCCTCTAAGCTTCCAAAAAGAATCAAACTAATTAAAGAAAAAAGTAAAGTCCGCATCAAATATTTTTAATCACCATGGCTGAGGCACCTCCACCACCATTGCAAATCCCAGCAGCACCTAATTCACCGTGATTTTGTTTTAATACGTTAATTAATGTAACAATGATACGCGAGCCTGAACTTCCTAACGGATGACCAAGTGAAACAGCCCCCCCGTTAACATTAACTTTTGACCCATCAATATTTAATGCTTGAACATTAGCCAATCCTACTACAGAAAAAGCCTCATTTAGCTCAAAATAATCAACATCTTGAATAGAAACACCCGCTTTATCTAAAGCCTTAGGAAGTGCTTTAGCTGGAGCAGTAGTAAACCATTCAGGAGCTTGTGCTGCATCTGCAAAACTTAATATCTCAGCAAGTGGATCAATTCCTAAAGTTTTTAGTTTAGCTTCACTCATCAAAATTAAACATGAAGCACCATCATTAAGAGTAGATGCATTTGCCGCTGTAACTGTTCCTTCTTTTTTAAATACTGGTCTTAGGGAAGGAATTTTTTCAAGTTTAACATTTTTATATTCTTCATCCTCACTAATGACTAATGGTTCTCCCCTTCTCTGCGGAACCTCTACAGAAACAACTTCTTCACTAAACTTACCATTTGACCAAGCATCAGAAGAACGTTTATAAGATTCAATAGCAAATGCATCTTGGTCTTCACGACTTATTCCACATTCACTAGCACAAATTTCAGCAGCGTTACCCATATGAAAATTATTGTACACATCTGTTAGGCCATCCTTTACCATTCCATCTACTAAACTCATATCTCCCAGCTTTTGACCTTTGCGACCAGTCTGTAAATAATGAGGGACATTAGACATGTTTTCCATTCCACCACATATAACAACTTCATTATCCCCTAGTTGAATAGATTGAGCCCCTAACATAATAGCTTTCATGCCAGATGAACATACTTTATTAATAGTAGTACAAGGAACTTCTTGACCAATACCAGCAAAAATAGCTGCTTGTCTCGCTGGCGCCTGACCAAGGTTAGCTTGAAGCACATTGCCCATGTAAACTTCATCTACTTCCTTAGGATCTAAGTTTATTTTCTCTAAGGCTCCTTTAATAGCAAAAGAACCCAACTTTGTTGCCGAAACACTAGATAAAATACCACCAAAACTCCCCATTGGAGTTCTAACAGCTGAAACGATATAAACTTTATTCATTTTTTGATTCTTTTAGAGGAATTTAATGCATGCAAAGGTAATTTAATTATTTTTATCAGCCAATGTAATTGCTGCCTTCAAAGAGCCTATGAAAAACATTAATCACCTCATAATCAACAAGCATCAGCTCATTATTAAACAGCTGATATTACTAAGTGCTTTGATCTTTATTTACCTCAGTTTTCCTGAAGGAGGCTTGTTTGAGTATGAATTTAAAAAAAATGATCCATGGCGTTACGAGGATTTAATTGCCAAATTTGATTTTCCTATTGAAAAAAGTGAAGAAGAGTATAAAAGCGACTTAGAAAAAGAGAGAAGCTTTGTAGTTCCGTTTTATACTTATGACAGCTTAATAGTAAAGGAAAAACTGAAAACTTACCACGAAGAGTTTGAGGACAAATTTGAAGATCTTATCGAACGCGTTTCGGATAAAGAAGATTTAGGATTTAAGATTAAGCGCAAAAAGCTTTTAAATGATTCTTTAAGTATAGCAGCTCTTGGCTTCAGTATTTTGAGCACATTATATGAAGATGGCATTTTAAAGCTTGACGAATTACATTTAAAATACGCACCAAGCAAATATATAAAGCTTCAAAAGGGAGAATTTACTGAACGCATTAAAATTAAAAGACTTAGGGTTTATAGTGAATGTTTATCATACATTAAAAGTAAACTTCAGCAGCGCCCTATGTACTTCTCTTTTTTATTGAAGGACTTATTAATTGAGCTTGTTGACTTTAATATCAACTATGACGCTTATAGTACAGAAAAATATTTCAATCAGAACAAAACTGTTTTAAGACATAAAGGACAAATTCAAAAAGGACAAAAAATTATTTCTGAAGGTGACCTAGTAAGCACTGAGAAGTTTCAAATACTCTACTCATATAGCAAGCAGTATAATGAGAGAAAAGTTGGCAATCAGAATACCCTTCTGGTTCGTTTTGGCTTTATTTTATTGACGTGCTTATGTTTATCAATAATTCTAATTTACCTATACCAAGCGCAAAAAGATGTATACAGATCTAATTCTAAAGTAAGTTTCATTCTATATTCTATTGTCTTTTTCTCTGTTGTTATAAGCATTGGAGTAAAATATTTTGGTGACGTGATTTACATAATACCATTATGCATACAACCAATTTTAGTTCGAGCATTTTTTGATACAAGAACAGCTTTTTTCACATTTATATCATTGCTTTTATTAAGCGGTCTAATTGTACCCAATAGTTTTGAGTATGTATTTGTAAATGGGATTGCTGGCATTTTTGCCATTTACTCTGTACGTAAGCTGCATTACAGATCACAGTTTTTTATGACGAGCCTTGTAATTCTTCTATCCTATATAATTAGCTTTATTGGTATTTCTTTAGTTAAGTCTGGAAGCCTTTTAGATATTAATTATAACATCCTTATTTGGCTTTCATTAAATGTTGTAATTACTCTAATTTCTCTTCCATTAATTACTCTTATGGAATACTTTGGTTTTATATCTGAATTAACAATATTTGAATTAACGGACTTAAACAAACCACTACTTAAGGATTTATCAGTAAACGCCCCAGGAACATTCCAACACTCTCTGCAGGTAGCTAATCTTAGTGAATCTGGTGCTGTTGCGATTGGAGCCAACCCACTTCTTGCGAAGGTCGGCGCCTTGTACCATGACATTGGAAAAATGAAGGCGCCCGAATATTTTATAGAAAATCAACATTCGCATTTTAACCCCCATTCTGAATGTGCCCCTGAAGAAAGCGCTCAAATTATAATTAAACATGTATTAGATGGTATTGAGTTAGCAAAAAAGCACAAACTACCTGAAATGATTATAGATTTTATTCGTACGCATCATGGAACTTCAAAAGTGGAATATTTTTATCATAAGTTTAAAACAGAACGTCCGGAAGAAGATATTAATGACTATGATTTTTGCTATCCCGGTCCAATACCATTTTCAAAAGAAACATCGATACTCATGTTTGCTGATTCCGTAGAAGCAGCAAGTCGAAGCTTAAAAGAACCAACAGAGGAAAGTATTGATAAGTTAGTAGATAGCATCTTTGAGCATAAGCTATCAAATAGTCAATTAAATAATGCTGAAATAACCTTAAAAGAAATCAATACTCTTAATAAACTATATAAGCGCATGTTAAAAAGTATATATCATGTGCGTATTTCATATCCAACCGATAATTAAGACATATACTTTATATCATGCCCGGAATTATTTAAGTAATTTTGATACTTCATGATTAGCCCAGACAGTGTAGAAAAGGTTCGAGATTTAGCTGATATAGTCGATGTTATTGGAGAGTTCATAACCCTGAAAAAAAGAGGTGTGAATTTTCTAGGGCTATGTCCGTTCCATAATGAGAAGACTCCCTCTTTTACCGTCTCACCCAACAAAGGCATATATAAATGTTTTGGCTGTGGCGAGTCTGGAAATGCCTTCAAATTTATAATGGAACATGAGCACTTAAGCTTTCCAGATGCTGTACGTTATTTAGCAAAAAAATACCAAATTGAAATTGAAGACAATCAGGATGCATATGACGCTACACAAGCTAATTTCAGAGAAAGCCTCTACATAGTTAATAAACATGCAAAAGAACAGTTCCACAACAATTTATTAAAGACAGATGAAGGGCAATCTGTTGGAATGACCTACTTAAAAAGCAGAGGCTTTAACGAACAGGTTATCACACAATATGAAGTAGGTTATGGCATGGAAACCCGTGATACCTTTACCAAAGATGCTATTAATCGACAATTTGATTTAAGCACTTTACAGAAACTAGGCTTAACTACAACTCATGAAAAAGACTTTTTTAGTGCCCGTGTCATTTTCCCTATTCATAATTTAAGTGGTAAAGTTATTGGCTTTGGTGGCCGAACATTAAAGAGTAATCCTAAGATACCCAAATACCTCAACTCACCTGAGTCAGATATTTATAATAAAAGTCGAGTCTTATATGGTCTTTATCATGCAAAAAAAGCTATAAGGCAAGAAGACGAATGCATATTAGTCGAAGGTTATACAGATGTTTTATCATTAGCTCAACATGGCATTCAAAACTGTGTTGCTTCTAGTGGAACCTCATTAACAGATGGACAAATTGGTCTTATTAAACGATACACGCCCAATATTTGTATTGTTTTTGATGGAGATAAAGCAGGCATGAAAGCTTCATTCAGAGGTATTGACTTAATTTTAGGTCAAGACATGAACGTTAATATCCTTCCTCTACCAGAAGGAGAAGACCCTGATAGCTTTGCTCAAGCAAAAGGAGAAGCTGGGTTTAAGTCCTATTTAGAAGCAGAAAAGAAAAACTTCATTTTATTCAAAATGAAAATGCTTTTGGAAGATGCTAAAGATGATCCAATAAAAATGAGCTCGTTAGTTAAAGATATTGTATTGAGTATTTCAAAAATACCTGACAATATCAAGAGGGCAGTCTTTATAAAGCAGTGTAGTCGTGAATTAAAAATGGATGAACAGAGCCTCTTTAATGCTCTAAACGAACATCTTTATCAAAAAATCAAACAACAGCCTCAAAAGGAAACCCCAAAACCAATTCATATTTCGATTAAATCTCAAAAAAAATCAAATGAAAAATTTGATCAAGAGCGAGATATAATACGGGTTATTTTAGAACATGGTACAAAAATGCTCAATGATGATTGTAGTGTTGCTGAATTTATACATGCTGAATTGGAAGAAGCTGAATTCAAACACCCGATTCACAAAAAAATAATCTCGATTTTCAACGATTATATGTTTGCTGAGAATAAATACTTCAGCCCAAAAACACTTATTGAAAATGATGATAAAACGATAAGTGAATATTGTATTGACTTAAGCTTACAGCCTGATGAGTTAAGTGAAAATTGGGAAAAAAGACATGGTATATTTGTAATGAGCAAAGAGGATAATCATGAAAATGATGTCTATCAAGCAGTGGCACGCTTTCAATTAAAGCGAATTGAAAAACTTATTCAATTAAACTTAAAAGAACTTTTGAAAGAAAAAGATGAGGACAATATTATCATTTTACAAAAGCAGAATATGATGCTAAATACTAAGAAAAATGAAATTGCCCAATTCCTATCAACAGTTATAACTAAAGCCTAATCCTCTATAAAATAGGTTAATAGATAATCCCCTAATTTCTTATATACTCCATTGGCAAATAAAGATTTATTGTCTTTTTTAACCCAAGCTTTTAAGTAAGACCCTTCTAGAGAAAACTTATAATTTAATAATCGAATGTTATTTTTAAAACTCAGCACTCTCTCCTCATACATTTTATACATACTTTCTTTTGAGCACCATAATATTAATTGCTGTAAATGTTTATTTGGCATTAGGATATTAGCCTCTTCCTCTGGATGGGTAAATTTATGAGCAATACGACCAATACGGTTATCGATTTTTTCTATATCTATACCCACTCTTTTACCTTTTGATAAAATCATTGCCAAAGCTTTATCTGTGTGAGATATGCTTATTTCATAATTGGAATTCTTAATATAAGGTTTGCCATACTCCGACTTTAGAATATCATCAATAGGAATATGAAAAGAATGGCTAATTATATGACTATATATATTGAACCAGTCTTTTCTTTTGATCTCTTTTTCAACTCCTAAAGATTTAAGTAGATCTATGCTTTTTGACTTAGCATTGTTAAAATCTATGACTTTTACATAACAAGTATCTAATAAAGTATGTTCATATAATACATTCATAAGATTCTAAAACACTAATTTTGCGTTAAATTAATGGAATATAAAATTAACATAAAAAAGAAAGCCATATATCTTGGACATAAGCACCCAGTTTATGCCTTAGCCAAGATTAACCAAAAAGAGTTTATATCTGCTGGATCAGATGGAGACATTATTCATTGGTCAACCGGGGAGAAAAAAGAAAATAGACTCTTAGCAAAGTCAAAATATCCAATCTTTTGCTTATTCTATTATGAAGATATATGTTTTGCCGGAAATCAAGAAGGACAAATAATAATCACAAACCTAATATCAGGAAAATCTAGTATGGTAGACCTTGATGGTGGAAGCATTTTTAGCTTTGCAGTCATTAATGATAGGCTCTATATAGGTACCTTTAGTGGCCAATTATATTATAGCCCATTAAACAACTTACATACTTTTGAATCGATAAAAATTGGAGAAAAAAGTATTCGCGCAATTTTATATTTAGAAAAGCATGCACTTATTGCCTTTGGTTTAAGCGATCAAAGCGTTCAATTTTGGAACTATGCCAATATGAAAGAAATACAAAAAAAAATCGTTCACAAAAAAAGCATATTCAGCCTTTCAATAGCAGATAATAGGCTTTGGGCCGGATCGATGGATGCTAAATTAAGCTTATGGTCCTTAGACAACTTAGAACTATATGAAATAATCCATGCCCATATTGGTGCTATTAACAGTTTATCCTTTAATAGAAGCCTTGGATTAATAGCTAGCGCGAGTCGAGACAAAAGCATAAAACTATGGAACGGAAAAGATGCGGAACTAAAAAAGGTAATTAACTTTAAAAAGATAAAAGGCCATGAAAGATCCGTTAATAAAGTTTTATGGTTGAATGATAATTCTTTAATTTCGGCAGGCGATGATGTTCAGATAATTCACTGGGAAATAGATAAAATATGATACTCACAGATCAACAAATTTTAAAGGAAATGAAGGAGGGACGCATTCTTATAGAGCCCTTTAATGAAAATTCCCTTGGAACGAACTCATACGATGTTCATTTAGGACGTCATTTGTTAGTATACACAGATAGGGTTTTAGATGCGAGACAGCATAATCAATGCGAGGAAATAATCATTCCAGAAGAAGGCTTCTTACTTCAGCCAAACACACTTTACCTTGGAGTCACAGAAGAATATACTGAGTCGCATGCTCATGTCCCTTTTTTAGAGGGCAAGTCAAGTACAGGCAGGTTAGGAATTAACATTCATGCTACTGCTGGTAAAGGCGATGTTGGCTATTGCAATACATGGACTCTTGAAATTTCATGTATTCAACCAGTAAGAGTATATGCAGGAATGCCTATTGGTCAAATTATATATTTTATGGTTCAAGGAGATGTCAAGAGACTATATATGAATAAGGAAGGTGCTAAGTATAGTAATCGAAGTCTAAAGCCTATTGAATCAATGATGTGGAAAAACGAATTTTAAAGAGAAGCTACATACTTATTAAATCGTTTCTGTAAACTTAAAGTATTTACCCCTCTATTTCCATCTGCAATCGATAATTCATCAATACAACGAACTGGCAATACTTTTTTTGTTGTACCGGATAAAAAAACTTCTGAACAAGACTCTAACTCCTCTATTGAAATATCCCTTTCCTCTATTTTAAATAGATTATCTGCTAACTCTAAAATTAAATTACGCGTACGACCAATAAGTACATTATTCTGAGGCGTAACTAAGGTGTCTCCATGAAAAAGGAAAAAATTACTTCTAGTGCATTCTAACACATTGGCATTATATGTATATAAAATATCAAAGGCCTTCGCCTTTAATCGCTGCGGTTGTAATCTAATTGCCTCTACATAGTTTATAGATTTAACTTCAGGCAAGCAACGCAAATAGTTATGAGACATAAGCTTCACTCCATTTTCCCATATTAACTCATCATAGCTTGGCAAAGGCTCAATTAATATAAAAAAATGAGGATCAGAAAAACTAAATGCATCAGGACTTGAACCACCTGTTAAAACCAATCGAAAACCTGCATCTTTTAAACCTGATTTTTTTAATAGAGAAGCCACTACTTGCTTTATTTTGGTTCTATCTTCTATTACATTTAAACCTAAAAGGTCCGCTGAATAAAAAAACCGATCAATATGATTATCTAGTAAAAAAGGCTTGCCATTGTAAGTCCTCAAATAATCAAAAATACCATAACCACGTAAAACTGCTAAATCATTAAGCGGCAATTGAAAAGAATCAATATCACCAATCTTACCTTTGAAATAACAAAGCTTACTCATTTAGGCTACCTTTAAATGTTGAAGATCAAGTTTGTCCAAATATTTTTTAGCATAATCAAGATCAACATGAAGCTTATAAATCTCTTTTTCCGATGGTAGTTCATACATAGCATCCGTCATTATTGCTTCACATATACCTCTTAAACCCCTAGCTCCAAGTTTATTCTCATAAGCCTTTTCAACAATATAGTCATAAACCTCATCATCAAACGTCAACTCAATATCTTCCAATTCAAAAAGTTTATTATATTGTTTGATAAGAGCATTTTTTGGCTCAGTCAAAATAGCTTTGAGTGCTGTTTTATCCAATTCATTTAAATGTGACACTACGGGTAATCGCCCTATTAACTCTGGTATCAACCCAAATGACTTTAAATCTGTAGAATTAACATAATTTAATGCACTATCCTTGTCAAACAACTGCATACCCTTAGACTTAAAGCCTACACTATTTGTATTTAGTCGTCTTAAAATATTGCTTTCAATACCACTAAATGCACCTCCACAAATGAACAGGATATTTTGGGTATTTATTTTTACCATTTTTTGATCCGGATGCTTTCTTCCTCCTTCCGGTGGAACTAAAACTTCAGCTCCCTCTAGTAACTTAAGCATAGCTTGTTGTACACCCTCACCCGACACATCTCTTGTTATAGAAGGATTATCTTGCTTTCTTGCTATCTTATCAATTTCATCAATATAAACAATTCCCTTTTCTGCTAATGACACATCATAATTACATGACTGCAGTAAACGACTCAATATACTTTCAACATCCTCCCCAACATATCCAGACTCTGTAAATACCGTAGCATCAACAATAGTAAACGGGACTTGTAAAATTTTAGAAATTGTGCGCGCAATTAAGGTTTTTCCAGTACCCGTTGGACCAACCATTACAATGTTCGATTTTTCAAGCTCAATATCGTCTAGCTGCTCTGTTTTATTGATTCGCTTGTAATGATTATAAACGGCTACAGAAATCACCTTCTTAGCTTTATCTTGACCAATAATATACTCGTCTAGAATCGCTTTAATTTCTTTTGGTTTACTTAAACTGACTTGTTGAGGAAAGGCTGACTCTTTCTTATTAGATGAATATAGTTCATCTTGTAGTAAGTCATGAGCTTGACTTATACACTTATCACAAATAAAACTGTCATGAGCCCCTGAAATAAGGAGAAGTGTATCTTCCTTCGGTCTGCCGCAAAAAGAACAACCTTTTACCTCTTCTTTTCCCATTTTAATTAATTTCGAATATTGCCAAGGACTTCATCAACCATGCCATACTCCTTTGCTTCATCTGCTTTCATCCAATAATCACGATCACCATCCTTTTCTACCTTTTTAAAAGTATTACCAGAGTGGAAAGCAATTATATCATATAGCTCTTTTTTAAGCTTTATAATTTCGCGCGCCGTAATTTCAATATCACTTGCTTGACCCTGAGCACCACCGAGCGGTTGATGAATCATTACTCGACTATGATGCAACGCAGAACGCTTTTCTTTCTGACCAGCGCACAAAAGCACTGCCCCCATGGAGGCTGCCATACCACAGCAAATTGTTGCTACTTCTGCTTGGATATATTGCATAGTATCATAAATGCCTAAGCCTGCATATACCGACCCCCCAGGACTATTAATATATATCTGAATATCCCTGCTAGGATCAGTCGATTCTAAAAAAAGAAGTTGTGCTACAATCACATTAGATACATAGTCATCAATTCCACTTCCAAGAAATATAATCCTATCCATCATGAGTCTAGAAAACACATCCATGCTTGCCACATTCATTGGCCGCTCCTCAATAATTGTCGGAGAAATATAACTAGATTGTATTTGTGACATATAGTCTTCTACAAAGGCTGAAGTCATTCCCTTTGCCTTTGTGAAATTCAAAAATTCTTTTCTTGCATCCATAGGTTTACCTCTTATTTATCCAATTTAAGAAAATCTTCTGCTTTGATCTTCTTTTCAGTGAATTTAACTTTTTCTTCAAACAATTTCACCAATTTTTCACGTCTAATCATTTCAACTGTGTAATTAATATACTCCTGATTACCCATCATGTTTTTTCGATAAGCCATTAGTTGTTCATTGCCTTCTATAGGTGCATCCTCCGGCAAATAAAACATCTGACGAATTTGCTCATCCATTTTAGCATTGATTTCAACACCTTCAATTTTTAACTCATTTTCATTCAAAAGACTGTCTAAAATAATTTGCTCTTTAATATCACTCTGATACTTATCATAATTGGCTTCTACGTCCTCAGATGTTAATTTATTCTGAGGAGTTTTTGCCAACCATTTCTTTAAAAAAGTATCCGGCAAGTCAATTTTAATGTTCTCGACTAAACCATCTACGACTTCTTTATAAAACCGTTCAGAAGTCATTCGAGCATAATTCTCATCTAGTTTTTGACTATATAGCTTTTTAAATTCATCTGCTGACTTCGCTTTACCAGGGCCAAGAACCATATTGAAAAACTCTTCATTTAATTCTGCTTTTTCAACCTTGCATTTACGAATTAAAGTAAGCTTGAATAAATCAGAAACTTGTTCTAATTGATCATCACTAATGCCCAATATATGTTGCGCAATAAATTCTTTACTTTCAAATATTTTAAAAAGATTAAGTTCAACACTTCCATTAATATCTAATTTGAGAATTTTATTTTTAGCCGTTTTCTGATTGATATCTTTCACTAAAATCATTTTTTTAGTATTGATACCTTCCTCTTTTTCAAGACCTTTATTCGCAAGTTCAGTAAACTGAAGTTCAGCACAACCATCTTCTGATAAAACATCACTATCCTCTACCTTACCATACTTTACCTGCATTTCATCAATTAAAGTCTCCAATGAATCATCAGAAACTTCAACTTTGTATTTTTGAACCTTACCTGCTTTGTATGTATGCTTAATCTCTGGCATTAAACCAATTTCATACTTGACTTCCAAATCACCGGGCTCGGCAAAATTAAAGTCGATTAGAGAGGATTCATCAATTAAGGGCTCACCCAAAATGTTTAATTTCTCCGTCTTAATATAATTATCTAAAGCATTGCCCAATGCGTGATTAATTTCTTCAAAAACAATCTGTTTGCCGTACATTTTACGCACCATACCAACAGGGACCTTGCCTTTTCGAAAGCCATTCAAGCTTACTTTTGAACGATATGATTTTAACGATTGCTCTACCTTATCCTGATAGTCTCCTGGAACAAGACGTATGTTAATCGTTGGATTTAAGGTTTTAGAATTTTCCAAGCTTATATCCACAGTATTAAGTTTTAGTAAATGAGATGAAAAGTGCGGATGAAGGGAATCGAACCCCCACGCCTTGCGGCACTAGATCCTAAATCTAGCGTGTCTACCAGTTCCACCACATCCGCGTGGCTGCAAAGATATTCAAATTTGTTATTTATCCCACAGATTTATAGCATACTTCTGTCTTTTGAGCTTTTTTCCTAATTTTAATAATCAATCAAAGAATTCATGAAACAAAGCTCGGCTCAATTAGAACAAGAAAAAAAAGACATTATAAATAGGTATAAAGGCCTGCTAAAAGCTTGTCGACCATTTGTTGACAAACAAGGCAGAAAAGAAATTCGAAAAGCATTTAATCTAGCCTTGAACTCACATGAAGGCATGCGGCGAAAATCAGGAGAACCTTACATATTTCATCCTATTGCCGTAGCTCGTATTGTTGCAGAGGAGGTTGGTTTGGGAACAACTTCTATTATTTGTGCACTTCTACATGACGTGGTTGAAGACACTGAAATAACTCTTGAAGATATTGAGAGTTTATTTGGAAAAAAAGCAGCTAATATTATTGATGGATTAACAAAAATTGACAAAGTTGATCCTGGTACTGAGTCCATGCAGGCAGAAAATTTCCGAAAAATACTATTGACAATAGCAGATGACGTGCGTGTAATTCTTATAAAAATTGCTGATAGGCTACATAATATGCGCACATTAGAGTCTATGCCCTCTCATAAACAATTAAAAATATCCTCAGAAACAATATTTGTATATGCACCAATCGCACATCGTCTAGGCTTGTACTCAATAAAGTCAGAATTAGAGGATTTAGGCATGATGTACACTTACCCCAAAGTATATCAAGAAATCAAGAGCAAACTTCAAGAAACAGAAAAGGAACGTTCAAATTATATTAAGAGTTTCATTAGACCTATACGATCAAAGCTTCAAATTGCAGGCATGAATGTCAAAGTTTATGGCAGACCAAAATCCATTAGTTCCATATGGAATAAGATGAAAAAAAAGAACGTAGACTTTGAAGAGGTGTTTGATATTTTTGCCATTCGAGTTATCATTAACACCCAGCAAGAAGTTGAGAAAGCTGATTGCTGGCAGGTTTATTCTCACGTTACTGAATTATACAAACCAAACCCTGACAGACTTAGGGACTGGATATCTGTACCAAAATCAAATGGATATGAAGCTTTACATACAACTGTTATGGGGCCAAAAGGCCGATGGGTAGAAATCCAAATTCGCTCTCACCGCATGGATGAAATTGCTGAGAAAGGTATTGCAGCACACTGGAGATACAAAGATGGCAATAATCAAGATTCTGGGCTAGATGATTGGCTTAAAAAAGTAAGGGAAATCATTGCCAACCCTGAGGCAGATAGTTTGCAGTTTTTAGATAATATAAAGTTGAATCTTTTTTCCCATGAAATATTTGTGTTTACAAAAGATGGAGACCTTAAAGTAATGCCTTCAGCTGCAAGTGTATTAGACATGGCATATGAAATCCATACAGACTTAGGAAACCACTGCTTAGGTGCTAAAGTAAACCATAAAATTGTCCCAATTAATTATAAGCTAAAAAATGGAGATCAAATCGAGATTATTTCTTCAGATATTCAACAGCCAACAGAAGAGTGGTTAAATGCCGTTGTCACAGCAAAAGCACGCTCTTGTATAAAACAACTATTAAATCGTGAAAAAAGAGGCATTGCACGTCTTGGTAAACAAATTTTAGCTGAAAAGTTTAAATCCATCAAAGCAACCTTTAATCATAATAACATATCAAATATTGTACGCTTTTATCATAAGGCCTCTGACATTGATTTATTTTATGATATTGGGCTTGAGACCCTTGATTTAAAAGCACTAGACTTGCTTAATGTGAAATCTGGCAAAATTAATGTAGATAAGAACATTTCTAAATTAGTTAAAACAGATGTTACTACAGATTTGGTAATCAGAAACACATTACAACAAAATGCAGACTTACTAATATTTGGAAGCGATGAAGATAAAATCAATTTTGGCTTTGCCAAATGCTGTAATCCTATCCCAGGAAATGATGTAGTTGCTATCGATATTAAGGGCAACTTAGATATTCATAAGACAAATTGCCCAAAAGCCATTGAGCTAATGAGCAAATATGGCAATAAAATCGTCCGCACTAAATGGACAAGAAATCGCCAAATCGCTTTTTTAACAGGCTTGCAAATCACAGGTGTTGATGATGTCGCAGTAATGCATCATATCACAAAGATTATTTCGGTTAAACTAAAAATCAATATGCGCTCTCTTACAATTGAAGGTGAAGAAGGACATTTTACAGGAAAAATAATCGTTTATATTCATGATACTTACGAATTAAATAATTTAACGACTGAATTAAGGGCTATACCTAATATATTATCCGTTGAATTATTAGAGAATGTATAAGTAAATATCTACATTTGCAACAACCTATTAGAAGAGTTTTCATGCAAGGTTTAAACCACGAGCGTTTCGAAGAAGTCAAAAGTTTATTTTCTGTTTATTTGGAACG
>CAJXBJ010000022.1 GCA_913050195.1 uncultured Saprospirales bacterium | reverse complement strand
ATAAGCTTTTCAAAGTCTTTTGCTGGAGGTAAAGAGAATTGTTCATCAATACTTGATGTTATAGGTTTGATTTTAATATTTCCAGCTGTTGCGAAGCCTAAGTAGTTTGCATAAAATGGCTCTGGAATAATCAACTCATCTCCAGCATCTAATGTGCTAAATAATCCAAAAAGTATGGCTTCTGAACCCCCAGTAGTAATCAAAATATCTTCATAGCTAACATCTATTCCTAACCCATTGTAGTATTTGGCAAGCTTAATGCGGTATGATTCATTTCCAGCTGAATGAGAGTAGGCTAGAACTTTTATGTCCGTATTTTTTAGGCACTCAATCGCATTTTTAGGTGTTGGAATATCAGGTTGACCGATATTTAAGTAATAAATATGTTTTCCTTTAGCGCTAGCCGCTTCTGCATATGGCACTAATTTTCTGATTGGTGAGGCTGGCATTGCCAGTCCTTTTTGTGATAGTTTTGGCATAGCGCAAAAATATCATTTTTAATTTTTTCGTCAATTTACTTTGAAAAAGTATTAAAAAAAATATTTTTGCACTTGAAACTAGACAGAATATGTATTGGACTTTAGAACTTGCTTCCTATCTTGAGGATGCGCCTTGGCCGGCAGTAAAGGATGAGCTGATTGAATTTGCTTACCGAAGTGGTGCGCCAATGGAAATGATAGAAAACTTAAATGAAATTGAAGACGAACAAGAAGTCTTTGATAATATTGAGGATTTGTGGCCGGATTATCCAACTAAAGAGGATTTTCTCTTTAATGAGGATGAGTACTAGGTACTCAGAATTAATTCTGCCAAAGCTAAATCCACCGGGGTTGTTATTTTAATATTTTTATCTGCCCCGTCTACTAGAATTATATTTGAATTAAATTTTGCTTCATAAACAGAGGCATCATCAGTAAATGAAGTGTCGTATTTCTGATTATATGCGAGCTTAATGTCATTTAACTTGAAGCATTGGGGTGTCTGAATCTTTTTAACAAGATTTCGATCTATAATTTTATTGCTATTATTTTCTACGTATCTAAGACTTTCTGTACTATCCAGAAATGGAATAGCATTTCCTTTATGATTTGCCTCTTTAAAGCATCTATTTAGAAATTCGCTATCTATAAACGGTCTTGCTGCATCATGAATGCCAACAATATTATTTTCATTAGGCAATTGCCTTAGTCCATTTCGTACAGAATGAAAGCGTGTATTACCTCCTTTTACAAGCTTATGTTTTCTTATAAAGTTATGCTCACTGCATAAATCCTTCCATAATGCCATATAGTCTGGATGCATTACTAATGTAATATGAATGTTATTGTTGAATGCATAAAAAGCTTCAATGGTATGCATTAATATTGGTTTGCTACCAAGTTTAATAAATTGCTTTGGTAAATCTGATCGCATTCGGGAACCTGTCCCGCCTGCTACAATAAGCGCGTATTGCTTCAAATTATAAAATTAACATCGCGTCGCCATAACTTAAAAAACGATACTTCTCTTTTACAGCTTGATCATAGGCTTCTAATAACAGCTCTGGTCCTGCAAATGATGCTGCCATAATCATCACTGAAGATTTTGGCATATGGAAATTAGTAATCATGCTATTAGCAATGTTAAACTTATAAGGGGGAAAGATGAATAAATTTGTCCATCCATCCGAAGCTTTTAGAAAGCCATTCGCTGTTACAGTAGATTCTAGTGCACGCATGGAGGTTGTTCCTACTGCACAAACTCTTCGACCTGCTTTTTTTGTTGCGTTAACAGTTCTTTCAACATCCTCAGTAACATGATAATACTCTGCATCCATTTTATATTTTGCTAAATCCTCAACATCAATTGGGTTGAAAGAGGCTAAGCCTGTGTGCAAAGTTATCTCGGAGAACCCCACTCCTTTAATTTGTAAACGTTTAATAAGTGCCTTGCTAAAATGCAGACCTGCAGTTGGTGCAGCTACAGCACCCTCATGCTTTGCAAATAAGGTCTGATAACGTTCTAAGTCAGACTCCTCTGCTTCTCTATGTATATACTTTGGAAGTGGAGTATCTCCTAAGTTATGTATTATATTTCTAAAGCTTTCATCGCTTCCTTCATATATAAAACGAATTGTTCGTCCTCTTGAAGTTGTATTATCAACAACCTCAGCAATCAATTCTTCATCTTCTCCAAAGAAAATTTTATTACCAACACGAATTTTACGGGCAGGGTCAACCATCACATCCCAAAGTTTCATGCTTTTATTTAGCTCTCTTAATAAGAAAACTTCAATATTGGCACCTGTTTTTTCTTTTTTTCCAAATAAGCGTGCTGGAAAAACTTTTGTGTTATTGGCAACAATCAAATCTTGATCGTCAAAGTAGTTCAAGACGTCTTTAAACATCTTGTGCTCAATACTTCCTTTCGATCTATCAATAACTAGTAATCTAGATTCGTCACGGTTTTCGGTTGGGTATTCCGCAATTAGTTCTCTTGGTAATTCGTAGTTAAAGTGTGAAAGCTTCATTCGTTATAAGGATTTTTTTAAGACGTCAAAAGTACAGTTTTTGGTTGGAAAATACTAATGAGAAATGTATTATTACAGCTTATGAAAATTGGAATTATTTCTGATACACATGGCTACTTGGATCCATTAGTTTTGAAATATTTTGAGGGATGTGATGAGATATGGCATGCTGGAGATGTTGGAAATGAGGATGTTATATATGAGTTAGAAAAAGTTGCTCCTGCTGTTGTAGTGTATGGGAATATTGATGGAGGTAATTTGCGAAGAAATTTTCCTTTGCATCAGCGTTTAATTCGTGAGGGTATGGATATTTGGATGACCCATATTGGAGGGTACCCTAAACGTTATGATAAGCGAATTAGGGATATGATTTTAAGTAATCCACCTGCAATATTTATATGTGGGCACTCTCATATTGTAAAAGTTTTGCGGGATGAAGATTTAAGGCTCATTCATATTAATCCTGGGGCTGCAGGTAGATATGGTTTTCATAAAGTGCGAACAATAGTTCGTATGGAATTAAAAAATAAAAAAATATCAACTTTAGAAGTTATAGAGCTAGGCCCTAGAAACCAAAAGGTAAAAACAACGTAGATCAATAGTCTTCTATGAGCACAATGAAATCAAATAAAGGGGCGTTTGGAACAGCTGCTGTTTTTATGACAGCAATCTCCACAATACTCGGAGCAATATTGTTTCTTAGGTTTGGTTATGCAGTTGGGCATACTGGCTTTGTAGGTACTTTAGCAATAATTTTGATCGGGCACTTGGTAACAATCCCAACTGCTTTGGCCGTTGCTGAAATTGCGACGAATCAAAAGGTTGAGGGGGGAGGCGCCTACTACATGATTTCAAGATCCTTTGGTATTAACATAGGTGGGGCCATTGGTATTGCATTATTTTTATCTCAAGCTATTAGCGTGGCATTTTATGTAATTGCATTTGCTGAGGCTTTTGGCCCATTTATAGATTATTTAAGCCAACTATATCCACAATATAAAACACTTATTCAAGATAAACGTTTTATTTCGGTACCTACTCTAGCAATACTTGCATTGATTATGCTTACAAAAGGTGCAGATATAGGGGTTAAAGCTCTATATGTTGTTGTAAGTATTCTTTTTTTATCGCTTTTGATGTTTTTTATGGGTTCTCATGAAGGAGCATTAGATGCTAGCCAGATTGATTTGACATTAAAAATAACGAAGCCTGATTCTTTCTTTTATGTGTTTACAATCATTTTTCCAGCTTTTACAGGCATTGCTGCTGGTTTGGGTTTAAGTGGGGATTTAAAGGATCCAAAAAAAGCAATCCCAAGAGGGACACTTCTAGCAACTTTTGTTGGTATTGTTGTTTATGTCCTTGTAGCCTATAAGCTTGCAATTAATGGAAGCCCACAAGAATTGGCAGATGACCAATTGTTTATGCAAAAAATAGCCCTTTGGGGTCCTATTATTCCTATAGGTTTAGCGTGTGCAACAGTATCTTCAGCATTGGGATCAATTATGATTGCCCCACGAACTCTTCAAGCCTTAGGAGGAGATAAATCTTTTCCACTAAATACAATTAACGAGTTTTTGTCAAAGGAGCGTAAAAATGAGCCAATTAATGCTACAGCTATTACTTTGCTGATTGCTTTAGTTTTTTGTTTAATAGGTGATGTTGATTTTGTGGCGCGTATTATCTCTGTTTTTTTCATGGTAACTTATGGTGCTATTTGCTTAATTTCCTTTTTAGAGCACTTTGCTGCTGATCCATCTTATCGTCCTACTTTTAAATCTAGATGGTGGTTGTCATCTTTCGGTGCTGTGTTATGTTTCTATCTCATTTTTAAAATGGACTTTTGGTATGCATTAATCTCGATACTCATAATGATAGGCTTTTATTTCTTTGTGAGTTATTTTAATCCCTACAAAAATGCAATGTCTAAAATATTTAAAGGAGTGTTATTTCAACTCACGAGGCGCATGCATGTAATGCTGCAAAGTGCAAGTGAAGAGGAGGAGAGTGAAGGAGGTTGGCGTCCTTTTGTTGTTTGTATATCTAAAGATACCTTTCATAGATTTATGGCATTTAATATGGTTCGTTGGATATCTCATAAATATGGTTTTGGAACATATATTCATTATATCGAAGGTTATTTGAATAAGGATACGCACAAAGAGGCGGAGGAAACCTTAAAAAAGCTCCTTAAAATGGGGGAGATATCGAAAAGTAAAGTCTATGTAGACACAATAATAAGCCCATCTTATACTTCAGCAATTGCACAGGTGATTCAACTGCCAGGTATCTCTGGAAATGAGAATAATATGATGTTTTTTGAGTATTCTAGAAGAGAGCCGGAGGCGCTTCAGGAAGTGCTAAATAATTTTAAGTTATTGGAGGCTGTCAATTATGATGTATGTATTCTTGGAAGTACTGACAAGGGGTTTGGTTATCGTCGTAATATCCATATTTGGATTACTCCAGAAGACTATGATAATGCTAATTTAATGATTCTTATGGCTTATATTTTATTAGGTCATCCTGAATGGAGAGATGGTGTGATTAAGCTACATGCTCTTTTCCCTGAAGAAGAACTCAAAGCTCAAAAAGAGAATTTAACGTCTATGATGGCCACAGGTCGTATACCCATTTCAGCTAATAATATTGAGTTGATTTCTAGAAAGCAAGAAACGAATGATAAACATGTAATTAATAAATATTCAGCCGATGCCGATTTGTGTATTCTTGGCTTTAATGCTAGTGCTGAAGATAGAACTAAAGCTCAGACCGCAGACTTTGATGGTTATTCGAAGCTTGGCAATATATTATTTGTGAATACCAATCAAGAAAAAGAAATAAAATAAACTAGCCTAATTGATCTTCAAGGCATTTTTCATAAGAATGTCTGAATTCATTAATAGAGCCCCAATCCTCATTATCCACTTGAATATTTGTAGTTACAATGCCTAATGATTCAAAATCTTGATTTTGTTTTTTTAGATACTCTTCTAGCTTGTCTTTTTGTCTAGCATTAACAGTTATAATTACACGGCTTTGACTTTCACCAAACAGAAAAGCATCTTTTCTAATATTATCATTAGATTTAATACTAAAGCCAAGATTATTAATTAGCGCTGACTCTATTAATGTGGTAATTAAACCACCATCGGAAATATCGTTGGCTGAATTAATTAGACCTTCATCAATAAGACCTAAAACAGTTGAATGAAGGTTTTGTTCTTCTTCAAGATCTATAAATGGCGCAGGTGAGTGTTTTTCTCCTTTAATATGAATTAAGTATTGACTACTATTAATATCCTCTCTTGATTTACCAAGCATATAAATGAGGTCCCCCGTACTCTCAAATGCCATTCCCATGTGTTTTTCTAGATTATCTATTAGGCCTATCATGCCAATAGTCGGCGTCGGAAATACGGGTCCTTCATCTGAGGATTGATTGTAAAAGCTTACATTTCCGCCAGTTACAGGAGTACTAAAGGTTTCACATGCTTCGCTCATTCCTTTAATGGCATTAACAAATTGCCAATAGACTTCTGGGTTATAAGGATTTCCAAAGTTAAGACAGTTAGTTATTGCCATTGGTTTTCCTCCTGAGCAGACAATATTTCTTGCGGCTTCCGAAACTGCTATTGATGTTCCTTTTTTTGGATCAGCATATACGTAATAAGGATTACAGTCGACTGAAACTGCTAAAGCCTTATCGCTGTCTTTAATACGAACGGTTGGAGCAGCACTAGCTTTGTTAGTACTAATGTTATCTGTTCTCACCATTGAGTCATATTGCTCATAAACCCATTTTTTTGATGCTATGTTGGGTAGGCCCATAAGAGCTAAAGTGGTATTTTTATAATCCTCAGTGTCAATAATCATTGAGGGCAAGAAAGCCTTAATCTTTTCCAAATATTTTGGTGCGGTGTATTCTCTATTATAAATAGGTGCACCACCTCCAAGAACTAATGCAGGTGCTGGAACCTGAGCAACTAAATTGCCATTATGATAGAACTCAATATTATCGCCTTCAGTTACTTCTCCAATTACTTCACAATTTAAATCCCATTTCTCAAATACAGCCTCAATGTCTTTTTCTCTACCTTTTTCAACCACAACTAACATTCGCTCTTGTGATTCTGAAAGCAGAATTTCAAAAGGCTCCATATTCTTCTGCCGTGTTGGAACCTTGTCTAAATTAATGCGCATTCCATGCTCTCCTTTTTCTGACATTTCAGATGTAGAGCAAGTTATACCTGCAGCTCCCATATCCTGCATTCCAACAATAGCACCTGTTTTAATGGCCTCTAAGGTCGCTTCTAGTAGAAGTTTTTCTTGGAAAGGGTCACCAACTTGAACAGATGGTATCTTGTCTGCCGAATCTTCATCAATATCTTCAGAAGCAAAAGTGGCACCATGAATACCATCCTTACCTGTTGCCGACCCTACTATATAAACGGGATTTCCAGCTCCTTTTGATATTGCAGAAATGGTTTTGTCCTTATCTACAATACCTACAGACATTGCATTAACTAAAGGATTTATATTATAACTTTCATCAAAATAAACTTCACCACCTATTGTAGGAACTCCAAATGAATTGCCATAGCTACCTATTCCTTTAACCACGCCTTTCACTAACCATTTGGTTTTTGGTAATTCAATGTTTCCAAATCGAAGAGAATTTAAAGCTGCTATTGGACGAGCACCCATTGTGAAAATATCTCTGTGTATACCTCCGACTCCAGTGGCTGCCCCTTGAAAAGGCTCAATGGCTGAAGGGTGATTATGAGATTCAATTTTAAACGCACACGCGAGCTGTCCTCCCAGCCCAACAAGGCCAGCATTTTCTTCCCCTGCTTTAGCTAATATAGCAGGCCCATCTTTTGGAAGTGTTTTTAGCCATTTAATAGAGTTCTTGTAACTGCAATGCTCAGACCACATAACTGAAAAAATACTAAGCTCTGTATAGTTTGGAGTCCTTCCCAAAATGTCTTTGATTTGTTTAAACTCTTCTGCGTTCAGTCCTAGTTCAGCTGCTGTTTCGGTATTTACTTGAGGTAATGACGTGTTGCTCATAATGTCCTTTGAAGGCGTTAAAAATAGTTTTGCAAAAATAGAAATTAGGTATTAAAAAAAGCCTTCATTATTACATAATTAACTTTAATTGGTTGATTTTAAAAAAATTAAAAAAAACAGCCTTTTGTTTAAAAAAGCCCCGTTTGGTTGTAAATAAACTATTTTTTGGGACCCATTTTGGTGTAATTGGGCGTAATGTGGATAAAAAAGTGCAAAAAAAATAGTATTGCGTGTTTATAGAAAGGATATATGTTTAAATTTGTCGGCAATTAAACACCTAATAAATCAAAATATTATGACAAAGAATCTTTTACGTTTTCGAGCTATTGAAACGGTCTTTGATCGTGACAAGGATAAAGTAGTTAAGCAAGAGTCTAAAAAAATTACGGATTATTTTGCAATGAATGTATTTACATTGGAAACTATGCGTGATTTCTTATCTGATGATGTCTATGAAAATGTATTAATTTCGATTAAGTCTGGTCGACAAATAGATAGAGTTATGGCGGACCATATTGCTGCAGCTATGAAGGCTTGGGCATTATCCAAAGGTTGTACGCACTTTACACATTGGTTTCAGCCTTTAACTGGAGCAACGGCTGAAAAGCATGATACGTTTTTTACAATTTCATCTAATGGTAAGGCTATAGAGAACTTTAGCGGTGGTGAGTTAGTACAACAGGAGCCAGATGCATCTTCTTTTCCTTCTGGTGGTTTGAGAACTACATTTGAAGCAAGAGGTTATACTGCTTGGGATCCAACATCTCCTGCCTTTTTGATGGAAATTGGCGAAGGTAAAACACTTTGTATTCCCACTATATTTATTACTTATACTGGTGAGGCATTAGACTATAAAGCACCTTTACTTAAATCCATGAATTGTCTTGAAGAAGCTGCTTTGCCTGTTTGTCATTTATTTGATAGAAATGTAAATAAAGTATTTCCTACGCTTGGCTGGGAACAGGAATATTTTCTAGTTGATGAAGCATTGTTTTATGCCCGTCCTGACTTGGTAATGACGGGTAGAACATTGTTTGGGAATCCACCGGCTAAAGGTCAACAGTTAGATGATCATTATTTTGGGACAATTCCAGAAAGAGCATATTCATTTATGCGTGATTTTGAAAAGGAAGTTTTAAAGTTAGGTATTCCTGTTACAACTAGACATAATGAAGTAGCACCTTCTCAATTCGAATGTGCTCCCATTTTTGAAGAATTAAATATAGCAGTCGATCATAATTCTTTATTGATGGATGTTATGGATCGTATAGCACGTAAGCATCATTTGCGTGTTTTACTGCATGAAAAACCTTATGCAGGTGTCAATGGTTCTGGAAAGCACAATAACTGGTCGATGGGTACTGACAATGGTAAAAACCTTTTATCGCCAGGAAAGACGCCTAAGAATAGATTGCAGTTTCTCACTTTCTTTGTAAATACTATTAAAGCTGTTTACGACAATGCTGATTTGCTCAGGGCTAGTATCGCATCTGCGGGCAATGACTTTAGATTAGGTGCAAATGAGGCGCCTCCAGCAATTATTTCAGTTTTTATTGGAACTCTATTGGAAGAGGTCCTTCAGGATATTCAAGATAGAGTAGGAGACTCTACTAAGTTTACTGAAGCATTTAAATCGGATTTAAAAATTGATCTTCATAACAAGATTCCTAATTTGTTCAAAGATAATACTGACCGTAATCGTACATCACCATTTGCTTTTACAGGTAATAAGTTTGAGTTCAGAGCTGTTGGTTCTACTGCCAATTGTGCTGAGCCAATGATTGTTTTAAATGCAATTGTAGCGAAGCAATTAAAATCATTCAAGAAAAATGTTGATGCCTTAATTAAAGAGGGTTATAAAAAAGATGGCGCTATTTTAAAGGAGCTTAGTAATTGTATTAAGTCTTCAAAATCAATTGTTTTTGGAGGCGATGGTTACAGCGATGAGTGGGTGACAGAGGCAGAAAAAAGAGGTCTGCGTAATGTTAAAGATACGCCTAGAGCCTTAGATGCTTATGTCGATGCTAAGTTTGTGAAGTTGTTTAAAGACTGTAAGATTTTCTCAGAAAGTGAATTGCATGCACGTCATGAGATTTTGTTAGAGAATTATTTGATAAAAAATCAGATTGAGGCGAAAGTTGCAGAGGAAATTGCTATGAGTCAAATTCTCCCTGCCGCAATTGATTATCAAAATCGAATATTAGGGAATATTACATCCGCCAAAAATGTGGGACTTGTAGATCCTTCCTTAGAGGTTAAATCTGAGCTTTACACAAATATTGCAAATGGTATTAAAGGAATTGTTAAATCTGTTGAGAAAATTAATACTGATATGGAATTTGCTGATAGTAAAGATGAAACCAGAAGCTCTGCAATTGCGTATTACGATCGTGTTAAAGCAAGTGTTGAGGAGCTTAGAGAACATGTGGACTTTTTGGAAAAGTGGCTTGATGACGAAAATTGGCCGCTTCCAAAATACCGTGAACTTCTATTTATTAGATAGTTCAAAAAGTTTGAAATATTAGGTTAGAAACGGCAAGAAGTTTATACTTCTTGCCGTTTGTATATCTTAATATATTGGATTAGTTTTACCGCTTGCCAAAAATGGTGTAATATGCTTAAAAAAGGCATTATAAATTATGTGTTTACAGGCCTAGTAGTGGCTTTGATATTAACGAGTATAGTCTCTTGTGGTCGAAAGATGTCAGGGGATGCAGCTTTTGAAAAGAAAATGTTTGCTAAAGCCGTTAAGCTGTATTCTAAAGATTTGGAAGAGTCAAACAATGATACAGCCTCGGCGCATTTAGCTTATAAGATTGCTGAGAGTTATCGAAACGCAAATAGAATAGCAGATGCTCAAAAATGGTATAAGGAGAGTATAAAATATGGTCTTAATAAAGAAGCCTTTTATTATTATGCTGATATGCTGAAGAGAAGTGGTAAGTACTATCAAGCTATAGATGCATTTAATGAGTACATAGATCAAGAGGGATCGGATAAGAATAAGGCAAATATTGCTGTGCTTGGATGTAAGCTGGCCATGGAGTGGATGAATGATGCTGCAGATGATTACGATGTATTTCCAATTGAAGCATTAAATACAGAGTTTTCGGATTATGCACCATCATATAATGGAAATAATGTTGTTTTCTCTTCGCATCGTAAGAAATCGAGTGGAGCAGTTGTTTATGGTTGGAATGGTGAGAAATTCTCGGATTTATTTACGGCCCCTTTAGATGGAGAAGGAATGCCAGGTGAAGTGATAACCTTTGATAAAAATAATTTAATAAATACCAAGTACCATGAAGGAGCAAGTGCTTTTTCTGCGGATACAAATTATATTTATTTTACGCGCTGTGGTTCAGATAAAGAATTAGAAACAGAATATTGTAAAATTTTTAGATCGAAACGGCAGTCTGATAATTCATGGGGTCCTGTTCAATTGGTAGAGCTATATGGTGAGCATGATACATTTAATGTAGGTCAGCCATGTATATCACCAGATGGGAATTATTTATTCTTCTCTACTGATTTGCCGGGAGGTTATGGAGGGAAGGATATTTATTTCTGTGAAAAAAAATTGGGAATGTGGAGTGACCCTATAAATTTAGGGGCAGAAATCAATACCCAGGGAGATGAAATGTATCCCTTTATGCATACAGATGGAAAGCTTTATTTCTGTTCAGATGGACACATAGGAATGGGCGGGCTTGATATATTTGAAGCAGAGAAGAAAGGTAATGAATGGATTATATATAATATGCGTTATCCATTAAACTCTGGGGCGGATGATTTTGGTCTTGTTTTAAAGAGTGATGAGCTATTGGATGAATCAGGATATTATGTGACTAGAGGCTTTTTTACATCAACAAGAGAAGGAGGTGTTGGTGGAGATGATATTTATGGATTTAGTATGACTAAGGATGCATTTTATTTTTTGAATGTAGAGGTATATGAAAAAATTCTTCAGAATGAAAATGACCCTAGTAGTAGAGTTGTTGATTATTCTCCTTTAGGTGATGCAACCATTGAGATTTATGAAGATGAAACATTAGTTGAAAGAGCTGCCTCAGGTCCTGATGGTAAGATTCGTTATAAACTAAAGCCAAACAAAGAGTATAAAGTAAAAGCAAATAAAAAAGGCTTTCTAAATAAGTCTGAATATGTGCCACCTGTTAATTACAGCACTGAAAAAAATAAGATTATAAATGTTGACGTTGAGTTAATTTTAGATAAGAGCTTCAAAAGTGAAACTTTTATTACGGTTAATAATATTTATTATGACTTTGATGCATATTATATCCGTGAAGAAGCTGCTGTAGAGCTTGATTCACTCTCTGGTTTGTTAAAGGATAATCCTCAATTAATTAAGATAGAGATAGGTTCACATACAGATTCTAGAGGTAGCTATGCATATAATGAAAAACTTTCTCAAAAAAGGGCGGAGTCTTGTGTAAAGTATTTATTATCTAAAGGTATTGATGCAACTAGATTAGAGGCCAAAGGGTATGGTGAAAGTGAATTGGTGAATAGATGTCATGATGGTGTTGAGTGTACTGAAGAGCAGCATCAAAGAAATAGACGTACTACTTTTAAGGTGTTAATGGAAAATATGGAGATTGTTTCAGAAGAACCTGAAAAAATAGTCACAGATTTTGCTCCAGAGTCAGCTAGAGGTGTAGTAGAAATAGAGGATAAGGAGAGTGTTGAAGAAATGCTTAAAAAATATGAGCAGGAGCTAGAAGATAAGAAGGTTGGAGAGCAGAGGAAAGAGCAGGAGAATCAGGAGAAGAAGAAAGCTGCTGAAAAAGAGTCTAATGAGTTTTTTGATTCTTTTGAAGAAGATAATGTTGAGTTGAGTGATGAGGAAAAAGCTATTGAAGAAATAGAATCGCATGATGAGCAATTAAAATTAATTGGTGATGGTAATGGAGGCATTAATGAAGATGTGCCGGTTTTTGGGGAGGGTGAAAGTGATTTGACACCTGTTTCGGATGAAATAGAGGAAGATAATATTCCCGTTTTTGGAGAAGAAGAAACAAGCACAGAGGATGATATTCCCGTTTTTGGAGAAGAAGAAACAAGTACAGAGGATGATATTCCAGTGTTCAGTCAAAATAATGATGGGAGTGTTGATTTTGGAGATGATTTTATGGATGAAGAGGAAGAAAAGGAACAGGCTACAGACGATGCCAGTGATATGCTTGATGACTTTTTAGAAGGAGATGATGCATCAATTGAAGATTTAAATAAAGATAATGTTGAATGGGATTTTGTTGAGGAGGAGAATGATCAGGAGATAGTAATTAAAGAAGTTCAATCGAAGTCTGTAGAGTGTGTTATCAGTGCAAAATATAAAGAGAAAAAAGAATATCTCTTTGTGCTTACGAATGAGGATACCTTAATTGAACAAATTGTAGATAAGCCTATGTTTAAAAGTTTTGATGAGGGTGATGAGGTTATCTTTGAGAGCCTAGAAAATGGCTTTAAGATTGTTCCGAAATAATTTTTTTGTTTTAACTCAAAGTATAGAAGGCATTATTCGATAATAATGCCTTTTTTTGTAGTTAAAATACATTGATAATGAGCGATTCACTTAAATATGATCTGAGAGGAGTATCTGCGAATAAAGAAGAAGTTCATGCTGCCATAAAATCATTAGATAAAGGGCTGTATCCTAATGCATTTTGTAAAATATTGCCAGATATTGTTGCTGGTGATTCTAATTATTGTAATGTAATGCATGCAGATACGGCAGGAACCAAAACAGCTTTGGCCTATTTATACTGGAAAGAAAGTGGAGATTTAAATGTTTGGAAAGGAATTGCACAAGACGCAATGGTTATGAATTTAGATGACATGGGCTGTGTTGGTATTACCGACAATATAATGTTGTCATCTACAATTGGTCGAAACAAAAACTTAATTAGTGGAGATGTTATAGCAACAATTATAAATGCCTGTACAGAGTTTATTGAGTCTATGAAAGCTTATGGAGTCAATATTCACTTAACTGGAGGAGAAACAGCAGATGTTGGAGATATCGTGCGTACAATAGATGTAGGGTATACAACATTTGGTCGCATCCAAAGGAATAAAGTACTTGAGAATAAAATTAAGGCAGGGAATGTGATTATTGGTGTTGCTTCTTATGGACAGGCCACCTATGAGCAAGACTATAATAGTGGAATTGGTAGTAATGGATTAACTTCAGGAAGGCACGATACCCTCTGTAAGGCTTTGGCTAAAAAATATCCTGATAGTTTTGATTCAAATGTTCCTTCAGAAGTGGTGTATACCGGTAAGTATATGCCCTTAGATCCTTCTGAAAAAGATGGGTTTACAATTGGTCAGCTGCTTTTATCTCCAACTCGTACTTATTTGCCATTGTTGAAGTCGCTTTTTGATGAATATTCATTTGCTTTGGACGGAGTTATTCATTGTACAGGAGGTGCTCAAACAAAAGTATTACATTTCATAGAGGGGTTAAATATTATAAAAGATAATCTTTTAGAAACTCCAGAAGTCTTTAAAATGATACAGGCTTCTTCAAATACAGATTGGAAGGAAATGTATCAAGTCTTCAATATGGGACACCGTTTAGAACTGTATGTTGATGAAAAACACAGTAAAAGTATATTAGATTTAATTCAATCCTTTAATTTAGAGGCTAAGATTATTGGAAGGGTTGAAGAATCATCACATAAAATGGTGACTTTAAGTTCTGAATATGGGTCGTTTGTGTATTCTTAAATAACATAGTTAATGATAGAGCCGGAGCAAAAAAAACTATATTATTCAATTGGAGAGGTTTCTAAGATGTTTGGTGTTTCTGCATCCTTAATTCGTTTTTGGGAATCGGAATTTGAATTGTTGCATCCAAGAAAAAATAGGAAAGGGAATCGGCTTTTCTCGCAAAAAGATATAGATAACTTGAAGCTAATTTATCATTTGGTTAAAGAGCGACGTTTTACCATTGAAGGTGCGAAAAACAAATTAAAAAGGGGAAAAGACTCTAATATGGATAAGATGGAAATAGTCAAGTCCTTGGAAGGAATTAGAGCCTTTTTAATGGAGATAAAGAAAGAATTGTAAAAAGTTTGAAGAAGTTTAAGAAGAAAATAAGTGATTTCACTAATAGTATTCATGACTTTTTTGACATCACTGAATATTTAGAAAGTCCTAAACTGCAATTAGGTGTCTCTGCTTTCCTACTACTACTTGCAAGTTTTACATTAATTGCCTTCTTGTCATATCTATTTACATGGAAATTAGATCAAGATAAGGTGTTTATGTTTGTTTTGTCGGATTTTCTTAATCCAGACAATCAAATTCAAAATGCTTTAGGAGGTTTAGGTGCTTATATTTCTCACTTTTTTATTTTTAAGGCAGTTGGATTATCAGCCTTCTTGATCCCTGTTTATATGGCGGTTTTTGCCTTAAAGATTTTAATTAAAAAGTATAGAATTAAGACTTCTTGGTTATGGTCACTTAGTATATTCGCTTTAATCTGGTTAAGCCCATTTTTGAGTTTTGTCTTTAATACAAGTGAATTTCCATTTGGCGGCGGACTAGGTGAGCTAATTTCTGATTGGTTAAATAATTTTATTGGGGGTATTGGAACTGGTATTTTCTTTATGGTTAGTGGATTAACATTGATTTTCCTGGCCTTTGACATAGAGTTTATAGAGATTCTTAATAAAATGCTTCCAGATAAAGTTGATAAGGGTTTTTCTGATAGTGAAATAATAGATAATGATTCACAGTTAGAAAATGAGGCAGTGAGTATGCCAAACGATTGGAGAGCTGAAGTGGAACAAAATGTTCAAAGTCAAGAGGATGTTGAATTAGAAAAGTCTAGTGTGAATTCTAATGCTGAAACTAATGAGTTTATATCTGTAGATCAAGAGAACATCACTGCTAAGGCAGATTCAAAGTCAAGCGTAGAACTAAAGGAAGATTCAAAAGTTGACTTTAATATAGAAGAGAAAAAAGAGGAAAATATAGTGGAGGCTAAAAAGGCAGTTTCTAATAATTATGATCCAACCTTAGACCTATCCTCTTATAAATATCCAACTCTAAAATTATTAGAAGATAGGGGCAGTGGAAAAGTTAAGGTAAGCAAAGAGGAGGTTGAAAAAAACAATAATCAGATTGTAGATACTTTGAATAATTACAAAATTCAAATTGATAAAATAAAAGCAACAATTGGTCCTACAGTTACTCTTTATGAGATAATTCCAGCTCCGGGTACAAGAATTTCTAAAATTAAAAACTTAGAAGATGATATAGCACTTAGTTTGGCTGCCTTAGGTATTCGTATCATAGCGCCCTTACCTGGTAAAGGAACAATAGGTATTGAGGTGCCTAACAAGGATAAAGAAGTTGTGGGTATGAAGACCATGTTGGGTTCTGAAAAGTTTGTTAAGGCTAAAATGGATTTGCCGTTGGCTTTAGGTAAGACTATCTCAAATGAAATCTTTATTAAAGATTTGGCGAAAATGCCTCACTTACTTATTGCTGGTGCTACTGGACAAGGAAAGTCGGTTGGAATTAATTCAATATTAGTTTCCTTATTGTATAAAAAGCATCCTTCGCAATTAAAGTTTGTGCTTATTGATCCAAAAAAAGTTGAACTGTCAATATATCGTAAGATAGAAAAACATTTTCTAGCCATGTTACCTGGCGAGGAAGAGGCAATTATAACAGATACCAATAAGGTAATCTATACTTTGAATTCCTTATGTATAGAAATGGATAATCGCTATGAGCTTTTGAAGTCTGCTGGTGCTCGAAACTTGAAAGAATATAATGACAAGTTTTTATCGCGTAAGTTAAGTCCAAATAAGGGGCATAAATACATGCCATTTATAGTCTTAGTCATTGATGAGTTTGCAGATTTAATTATGACTGCAGGAAAAGAAGTGGAAACGCCTATAGCCCGTCTTGCTCAATTAGCTCGAGCTATTGGGATTCATCTCATTATAGCAACACAGCGCCCATCTGTTAATATAATTACAGGAATGATAAAAGCTAATTTTCCTGCACGATTGGCTTTTAAGGTTATGAGTAAAATAGATTCAAGAACTATTTTAGATACTGGCGGAGCAGAGCAATTAATTGGTATGGGCGATATGCTCTTTTCTTTAGGAAGCGATGTTGTTCGTTTGCAATGTCCATTTGTTGATACTCCAGAAGTTGAAGACATTGTAGATATGATTGGAGGACAGCGTGGATACCCAACAGCTTTTGAGCTTCCAGAAGTTAAAGAGGAGCTTTCGGAAGGCAAGGATGTTGATTTAAGTGCAAGAGACGCCTTATTTGAAGATGCTGCACGAATTGTTGTTGGCATGCAATCTGGTTCAACCTCGATGCTTCAAAGACGTCTTAAGTTAGGATATAATAGAGCAGGAAGATTGATGGATGAACTAGAAGCTGCTGGAATTGTCGGAGGCTCCCAGGGTAGTAAGCCAAGGGATGTTTTAATTAGTACAGAAATGGAATTGGAACACTTTTTGGAGAAGCTTGATGAATAAAAGTTAAAAATATGTTGAAACAATTTTTGTTAGGTTTATTGATTACATCGTATAGCATAGCTATAGGACAAGTAGATGCAGTCAGTGTTTTGAACAAAGTAAGTCAAAAATACAAGTCATTAAATAGTCTTCAGGCTAATGTAAGTCTTAGAACTACCAATAAAGACAGTGATATTGATGAAACGAATGAAATATCTGTCTATAAAAAGGGTGATAAGTTTAAATTCACATTAGATAAAGTGCTTACAGTAGTGTCAGATGCATCAACATTATGGACTATTAGTCCTGATGATGAAGAGGTTACTATTGATATCTATGAAGAAGATGAGGAGGAAGGAGAAATAAACATGTCTAATGTTTTCACAATATATGAGAATGGTTTTGAGCAATATTACGTTGAATCACTAAATAAGAATGGGAATAATTACCATATTATTGATTTAATTCCAGAGGATAAGGAACGTGATTTCTTTAAAATCAAGGTCTTTGTAGATTCTAAAGCGTATTATCTTAGCGAAATGGTAGTTATGTATAAAGATGGAACAAAAGCAGATTATCAAATTAAAGATTTTAAGATGAATTTAGATCTAAAAGATAAGATGTTTCAAGTGACACAGGCAGATTATCCTGGCTTCCATTTTGAAGACTTGAGATAAGTTATTTACCTTTGGGCATTCTTAATTTAAAAGGAATGTCAATGAATTATGATCTTATAGTATTAGGTAGTGGTCCTGCTGGATATGTAGCGGCCATAAGAGCATCTCAATTAGGTTTAAAAGTAGCTGTAGTTGAGCGATCTGAATTAGGTGGAATATGTTTAAACTGGGGTTGTATACCAACAAAGGCTTTATTAAAGTCTGCCACAGTTTTTGAAAGTATAAAGCATGCATCAGATTATGGTATAAGTGTAGAAGCTCCTAAGGCTGATATTGGCGCTATGGTAAAACGTAGTAGAGATGTTGCCGCGGGTATGAGTACAGGTATTCAGTTCCTTTTTAAGAAAAATAAAATTGAAAAAATTAATGGCTTTGGCAAATTACTTCCAGGAAAGAAGATTGAGGTAACGGACGGTGATGGTAAAAAGAGTATTTATTCTGCTAACCATATAATTATTGCTACAGGTGCTCGATCTAGAGAGCTGCCAAACCTTAAGCAAGATGGTAAAAAAGTAATTGGGTATAGAGAAGCAATGACTTTGGCAAAGCAGCCTGAATCAATGCTAGTAGTAGGTTCAGGTGCCATTGGAAGTGAGTTTGCTTACTTCTACAATGCAATTGGCACTAAAGTTATATTAGTTGAATATTTACCAAATATAGTTCCTGTTGAAGATGAAGATGTATCTAAGCAATTAGGTCGTTCCTTCAAAAAACAAGGGATAGAGGTGCTTACGAATGCTGCAGTTGAGAGTGTAGATACATCAGGAAAAAAATGTAAGGTGAGTATCAAAACAAAAAAAGGTACTCAGGAAGAGGAAGTAGATGTAGTGCTTTCTGCAGTTGGTATAACATCAAATATAGAGGGAATAGGTCTTGAGGAGTGTGGAATAAACGTTGAAAATGGAAAAATTACGGTAGATGAATACTATAGAACAAATGTCAATGGTATTTATGCAATTGGTGATATTATTCCAGGTCCTGCTTTAGCGCATGTTGGTTCAGCTGAAGGTATTATCTGTGTAGAGAACATAGCAGGTATGGAAACAGAGACATTGGACTATAATAATATTCCTGGTTGTACGTATTGTAGCCCAGAGGTAGCCTCTGTTGGTTATACTGAAAAAGCAGCCAAAGAAGCTGGATATGAAATAAAGGTAGGTAAATTCCCATTTTCGGCCTCAGGAAAGGCGAGTGCTGCTGGGGCAAAGGATGGCTTTGTTAAAGTTATCTTCGATGCAAAATATGGTGAATGTCTAGGAGCTCATATGATTGGTTATAATGTTACTGAAATGATTGCTGAAATAGTTGCTGTTCGAAAGTTAGAGACAACAGCACATGAAATATTAAAGTCAGTACATCCACACCCAACAATGTCAGAGGCAGTTATGGAGGCTACAGCTGCTGCTTTAGGAGAGGTTATTCATATGTAGGAGTATCGAGTCTTTCTATAGACTCTAATATGTTTTTTGGGATAGATACTTTTTTTCCTGTGTTGTAATCTATCATTACAATTACAGATGAGCCTTTTGCTGCAAGGCAGTTTTGTTTAGTACTAAAAAGTTCATATTCCATTTTAAAACTAGTGTTTTTAATAACACTTACAAATGCTTTTACTTTTATGTAATCAGGGTATTTTACAGCCTTGATGAATTGGCAGTCTGCTTGAGCCATTATAGGCCCAGTTTGTGATTTCTGCATCATTTCTAAAATACCTGATTCCTCAAAATATAAGAGTCTTGCATTTTCAAAGTATCTAAAATAAATGGTATTATTAACGTGATTGAAAGCATCCATTTCCCCCCAATAAACTTTCTGTTCATAGACAATCATATGCTGTTTTTTTATAGTCCTAAATAGGCATTTGTAACTAGATTGAAACAAATATAATTATATATCGTTCAACTGTACTGCCATTATTATGTAAATTAATTGTTCATTGCTAGGCGCTAATGTTAAATATAATATGATACATAGGCTTATATTAAGCATTTTTTTTGGAGGTGCTTTATGTTTAATGCTTAAGTCTCAAGAGCAAATTAATCCATATCCTAATTCATTGTTAACCTTGGTGAATATAGAATTGAAGGATACGGCTTTTGCCATGATACATAAGCGAGAGAAAGGTAGTTTCCTTTTGTTCGTTATTAATAATTCTTCTGTGCTTAGATGTCTGCCACGACACAAAGGCAAGTTTATTTTAAAATCAAACTGTAGTATTCGAGACTTTGGCTATCATCCTAGGTCTTATAGCGTTTATTGTCTTCCAGCTAAATCATTTATAGTGCTTAAGTTTTCGGAGATGATTAAGGAATGTAAGTTGTTCTCATTGTACGAAGATGAAGACTTTAATGAATTTTTAAGTTGGGCTGGAGACGAAGATGTCAAGGAGGCTATGGTTCTAAATAACTTAGAGCCGCCAAAACAGTCCAAGCCTAAGAAAAAGCTTGCTTATAAAACTAAATTAATTCAAAAGCCTATAGTTGATACAAGTAATAAAGTAAAGATTTCTAAGAAGGTAAATACGGGGTTTGTTGATTCAGAAAATCCTAGGCTGGCAGCCCAAAAGGCCTTATTTGATTCGCTTAAAAATGAAAATATTCATAACACAGAAAATAGTACTGCTAATGCTATTATTGATATAGATAAAGAAGACAGCTTGGAATTACTGGTTATAAAACAATTAAAGGCTTATACTAAAAGTAATGAGAAGGAGATTATTACCTCCTTTGGCTTAGAACTGCCGGAATTTGAATTTAGTGAGCTTATTGAGTCAGAAATAGAGTCTGATAGCAATACTGTTGCAGATATATTTAGGGATCAGGTAGAATCATCTTCTAAAAAGAAAAATTTGCGTAATGTCACTAAGTTGAAAACAAATAATTTAGCTTTAAACCAAAATATAAACCTTGATTCTTTAGATCGTAATATGCTTAAAGATATTATTCGAGAGCTTCAGTCAGAGATAAACCCTAGAACACCAAAAGAGTTAAATGTAGTTAGTAATTATATTATTCCTAAGCTATACGCCGTAGATAGTATACCTGTAAATAATGACGCTTTGCTTTACAAAATAGATATAGGTAAGGTAAAGTTTGTAAATCATCAAGGTCAAATTAAAATTAAGTCAGAATTTAAAAAAACAAAGGACTATAAAGAAGGTATGATTGCTGTTAAAAATGGTAAATGGGGTTTTTTAAATAGTGATGGTGAAATGGTTATAAAGCCTATTTATATGAAATGCGAAAGCTTTTCAGAAGGATTGGCCTTAGTTAAGATAAAAATAAATGAAAAAAAGAAATGGGGTTATATTGATTATACAGGTAATCTGAAAATATTTCCAGAATACGATGGAGGCAGGTCCTTCTCAGAAGGTTTTGCAGCTGTTAATTTAGATGATTTTTGGGGGTATATTAATCGAAGAGGTATTGTTACTGTGCCCTTTAAATATGATGAAGTAAGAGATTTTCATGATGGATTAGCCGCAGTTCAAACGGGAGGTTTATGGGGATTTATTAATTATTTAGGAGAGTATATTATACAGCCAAGATTTGATGATGTAGGAGATTTTAGTGAAGGTTTAGTAAAGATATTGGTTGAATGGAATATTGGTTATATGAATGAGTCTGGGAAAGTAATAGTTCCTCCTACATTCGAATTTGCTTATGATTTTAGTGAGGGTTTAGCCTTGGTGAAAGATCCAAAGGGTAAGAACTGGGGTTATATAAATACTAAGGGTAAAGTATATATTCCTTATGAGTTTTCTGAGGCACAATCTTTTTCAGAAGGTTTGGCGGCAGTAAAGATTAATGATTTATGGGGTTATATAAATACGCGAGGATCGTTAGTAATACCTGCTGTTTATGATGAAGCAGGGCCTTTTAACGAAAACTTGGCTTTTGTTACCCATTATGGAAATTGGGCTTATATTGATAAATCAGGAAATGTAATTTGGAAGGAGTCCGATGATGATTATTAGCTGTTTGGGCAAGCTTCTTCTGCTTTTTTACCACACATAGGACAATCGTCTCCATCTTTATTTAAGTAAGGACTGTTACTTGCACAAGTACCCTTAAATTCCCCATTTTTCACAAGTAAAATCCGAATGCCCATTCCTGCAAAGACTAACCCCATTATAACGAGAGTTAATATAAATGTTGGTAATAATGTTTCCATG
>CAJXBJ010000021.1 GCA_913050195.1 uncultured Saprospirales bacterium | reverse complement strand
GGGTCTAGCTCTATCATATGAAGATTCTCAGCAACCTTTGACTTCTTGCCACCACCATATGCAAGCAATCTAGAGTAGGTGCTTTCCATACCTTCTTTTTGCTGCTCATATACAATCTCATTTGCTATAGAAATGAAAGTTGCCTGGTCCATTGCTGCTAATCTGCATATCTCATTAAGCTCTAGCTCTCCCAAGCTTTTAAACGCACGCACTTCGTTCACTCGCTCAATTATCAAATAAATAAGCAACTCTTCGTCCAAGTCGTTTTTATCTACGACTTTATTGACGTTCTGAGATTGAAGTGAACCAAAAAGCAAAAAAAACAGACTTATTAATGTTAAAATTGATTTCATACCCAAAGGCTCTTAAAAATGATTAATTTACTCCCGATAAAATTGACGCGGAAAGATACAATATATATTTAATTTCTTTTGTTTTTTAAATCTGCAAAATGAACTACTTAGGCCATTTATTTATCTCCAAAACAGATCCGTTATTTCAATGCGGGGTTTTTATGGCTGATTTCATTAAAGGAAATAAGTACGTTAATTATCCAAAAAAGATTCAAAATGGCATTCTTTTTCATCGAGCAACAGACACCTTTACAGACCAAAGCCCTATTCTTAAAAACTTAAAAAACAGGCTTTACCCTAGTGTTGGCAAATACGCCGGTGTTGTGTTAGATGTTTACATTGACCATGTTCTTGCAAAAAATTGGGACATATTTAAAAACCAACCATTAACCGCCTTTGTAAAAGACACCCACTTAACATTAGCTAATAATCAACATTATCTTCCCTGGGTTGCTAAATATCTTTTTGTAAAAATGTTTTTTGGTAGATGGTTAATCTCTTATAAAACTTTTGATGGTTTTGAGAATGCACTTTATGGCATGTCATTGCGCCCTAGAGTTCGCCAATCCCTATCTCCAGGTGGTTCTGTGATTAAAAAAAATCAAAAAGTCTTTGAAGTAACTTGTTTGGAATTTTTAGAAGAAATTAACGCTCAGAAAAACACTTTTAGTCATTATTGCACCAATATAAACCTAACTACTTAATGCACAATGCCTTATTTTCCAACTACCATTAAAAATATTGAAAAACTAATCGCTGACATTAGTCCAATAAGCTATGGTCGTACAAGAAACTATGCAAATGGCGCCATCACTTATTTAGGCCCTTATATATCGCGAGGGTTTATTTCGACAAAACAAATATATGATCACATACGCCAATCTGGTCATTCCTGGGATATTAGTGAAAAACTTATTCAAGAATTATCTTGGCGAGACTATTGGCAACAAATATGGATAGAAAAAGGGGACCTTATTTTTTCGGATATTAAACAGCCTCAAGAAGATGTTATACATAAGGATATACCGCTAGCAATCACAAACGCATGCACTGGTATAAATGCCGTTGATAAGGCTATTGAGAGTTTATATACTAACGGTTATATGCATAACCATATGCGTATGTATGTAGCCTCTATTTGTTGCAATATTGCAAAATGCCATTGGGCAGAGCCTGCAAAATGGCTTTACTATCATTTATTGGATGGAGATTTGGCAAGTAATAATCTAAGCTGGCAATGGGTTTCTGGAAGCAATGCGAAAAAAAAATATTTTGCAAATCAGGAAAATATCAATAAGTACTTCTTTTCAAAACAAAGAAACACTTTTCTAGATTTAAATTACGAAGCCCTTAATAAAATGCCTATACCTGAAAGATTAAAACAAGTTAAACCTTTTGATTTAAATACAAGTTTGAAAGAAACAGAACCTGTTGGTTTAAAGAAAGATGTTTTGACTCTTGTTTATAACTATTATAACATAGACCCCAATTGGCATAAAGACAAAAAGGCACAAAGAATCTTATTAATTGAACCTTCTAAATTTCAAAAACATCCCATTTCTACAAAGTGTCTTGACTTTATCACAAATTTAGCCAGAAAAAACATCCCAAACATTAAGATTTTTGTTTGCGAATTTAAAGAGCTTTTGAAAAAAGTAAATGAGGAGCACATAGTATTTAAAGAACATCCCTTGAACAAAGAATACAGAGGCTATCAAGATGCGCGTCAATGGATTTCGAGCGTTAAAGGCTACTATCCCTCTTTTTTCCAATTTTGGAAGAAATGCAAGAAAGAAATTAAGTGGTAAAGAAATCGATAAATATTGTCTGGATTAAGAGGGATTTGAGAACACAAGATCATGCCCCTCTTTTTACAGCAGAAAACGAGCCTTTAGATTATTTAATTATATATATCTATGAGCCAATATTACTAAACCACCCTGACTCCTCTTTGCGGCATTGTCAATTTGTATTTCATTCATTAAAGGATATGAATTATAATCTACAAAAGTATAATCGTAAAGTTGATGTTTATTATGCAAATGCTGAGGTCGTATTTAATGAACTTATATCCTTATTTACAATCAGAAATGTTTTTTCATATCAAGAGTCCGGAACTAGGTTAAGCTGGGAAAGAGATATAATGCTTTCTAAGTTATTTTCAAAAAGCAATATCCAATGGAGGCAATTTCAAAGAGATGGAATAATTAGAGGAATAAAAAACCGCAAAAATTGGGATAAGAGCTGGTACAAAACAGCCAATGAGCCGATAATTAAAAATACTTTCTCAAAAACTATGATTTCTAAAAGGGAAATCACCTACCCCTTACAATTGGGTTTTAAAAACAGTCTTTCGAATTATCCTGATTTATTTCTGAAAGCAGGTGAAAAAAATGCTTGGAAATATCTGACTTCCTTTTGTGATGAAAGAGGTAAAAACTATAATAAACATATTTCCAAACCTTTAGAGAGCAGACAGTCCTGTAGTAGAATCTCCCCTTATTTGGCGTGGGGCAATTTGAGCATTAGGCAGGCATATCAATTTGTTAAACAGCATAAGAATAATGTTAAGTATAAAAAAGCGTTTAGCAGTATGCTTATCCGCCTAAAATGGCATTGTCATTTTATTCAAAAGTTTGAAGTAGAATGCGATTATGAAACGTATTGTGTGAATCGCGGCTATGAGAACTTAGAGTATAGCAACCGCTCTATTTTGATTAATGCATGGAAAAAGGGAATAACAGGTCTTCCTCTTGTTGATGCCTGCATGAGATGCTTAAATGAAACTGGTTGGATTAATTTTAGAATGCGCGCAATGCTTGTTTCCGTTCTTTGTCATCATTTTGATTGTAGCTGGAAACTTGGGGTATATCACTTAGCTAATATGTTTTTAGATTATGAGCCAGGAATACATTATACACAGTTTCAAATGCAAGCAGGAACAACAGGAATAAACACAATACGTATTTACAACCCCGTAAAACAGTCAAAAGATCATGACCCTGAGGGCATATTTATAAAAAAATGGGTTCCTGAATTAAAGCATGTCCCAAATGAGTTTATTCACGAACCGTGGAAAATCACTGCTATGGAAAAAAGCTTTTTATCTTTAAATTTAGACTATCCAAATCCTGTAATCGATTTAAAAACAGCAGCGAGAAACGCAAGAAAAAAAATTTGGGGACATAGAAAAAACATCCAGGTAAAAGCTGAAAATAAAAGAATTATTAATCTACACACAAGAGAGAATGGAATTAAGAAAAACAGACATTGAAAAACTAGAAAGAAAGTACAGATTAAATCTTATCAACTCAATTACTGGCGTTAAACCTGCAAACCTTGTTGGCACTCGATCAAAAGAAAATCAAGACAATCTGGCTATATTTTCTTCAGCAGTACACTTAGGATCTAATCCAGCTCAAATAGGCCTTGTAATGCGTCCCCAGACTAACGGCATAAAAGACACCTATTCAAACATTATGGAGACAAAGCACTATACTATTAATCACGTGTCTTTAGACTTTATTAAGAAAGCACATTACACATCTGCAAAACTAAAAAAAGAAGAATCTGAATTTGACATCATGAAGCTTAAGCGTTCATTTATAGGAGATTTTTATGCTCCTTTTGTTGAGAAAAGCAAAATTAAAATTGGAATGAGCCATTTGAAAAGTATTGACTTACCAAACGGCTGTATCTTTATAATTGGTCAAATAGAATTAATACAACTTCCCGATGAAAGCATAAATGAAAAAGGTCAAATCAATCTTGAAACATATAATGCCGCAGGCATTTCTGGATTAAACACCTATTATTCTTTAAAAAGAATCGATTCCTTCCCTTATGTTAGGGTTCATGAAATTCCAGATTTTGAGGAATAGAATAATAAATATTGGTTTTTGTTTAGTTTTTTATTAATTTTATTAGACAAAACAAAAAAGCATGTTTGGTCTCTTTAAGAAAAAAAGCAAGAAACAGATTTTAGAAGAAAAGTATAAGCGTCTTATAGAAGAAGCCTATAGATTATCAAAAATCAATCGTAAAGCAAGTGATGCCAAAACAGCAGAAGCTGAAGAAGTGCTAGCTCAAATTGAGGCTAAAAGCAAATAAATATTAAAACACATTACACATGAAAAAATTAAGTATTTCCGAAAAACTATTGATTTTCTCTGCCTTCATTTCCTTGGTAACTTCAGAAGTAATGTGGTTCATGGGCTACGAGATGGATGCAGTTTTTATAGGCCTGTGGGTGCCGTCAATAATTGGTTTTTCAATTTATTTAAAGCTTCTTAAAATGAATAACAATGTTTGATCCAGTTGCCATATCAGCTTTTGTCGTAACCATTCTATTCGGTTTGGGTTTCTACCTTGGATTTCAAGAATTCAAAAAGAATACTGAATAGCTCCATTTAGAGTCCTTCTACTTCTGTTTAGAAAATGTGTAAGGTTAGCATAATTTGTTAAACCCCATTTAGGGTCTAACAATAAGTCAAAAGAATATTCAGAGTTCTAATGTCATTAATGTTCTTTCAGAGGCCACTGCCGGTGGTATTCTTGGAAATCTAATGCATATTGCAAAAAACAAAATAATTCAAACCTTTAGGTGCCATAACCCAAATGCTAGTATATTTACGTAAGGTTTAAACGGCACTTTAATTGACGCTTAAAAAAACAATTGGTCTTTTTGCTATACTTATAGCTATCATCTACAGCATTTGGGGATTCATAGAAAAGCCAGAAAGCTTTGATTATGATGAATATATTATTCGTGAATGGAGACATGAATATTGGTGTATTAAGAAAAGTTTATATTCTCAATATATAGGAAAACTCGACGGAATAGTTTATGCCAACCATCCCAATGGATTACAAAAATTCATAATTCCGTTTAGTGATGGAGTTCCAAATGGCAAAGCGACCTATTTCCATGAAAATGGCAATATTCAATTAAAAGGAAGCTTTTTATATGGGAGGAAAGTAGGTAAGTGGATCAAATACAATAAAAACGAACAAGCTTTATATGAATTTAGGCATATAAACGAGTCTTATTGGGCCAAATTCTTAGATCTTTCAGAAACATCCAAAAGGGTTTTTGATAAGGATGGTGTTTTTAACCCCAATGCAAAAACTCATTGGATTGAGGAATTCACAAAATACAACTACAATGATAGAGGTCAGCTCATTTCAAAAGGCTTGTATAGAACAATCTATGGATATGGACTTTTTAACAGTTCTCTTTTTAAGTACCACACCTCTGACTTAGCCTTATTTAACGACACAGATGAAAACACATTTACGTTGGGGCTAAATAATAATGCCCCAATACATCCTTTAGAGAACCATAACTACACATCGCCACATTTAGCGAAAAAGAAAAACTCAAAAAAAATGCTGCTTAGTAGTCCTGAGACCTGCTTTAACACTTTTGCATACAAGCCAGATTATCTTATAGAAAGAAGCAAACAAAGATTGTCTGGAAAAAGAAGACAAGACCATTTCATACAACTGCACAAAAAGCACCCAGCTTTCATGAAGGCTATAAAAAAACATGTGGGCTATCCTGTAAATAAAATGAATGAGGATATGTTTAAGCTTTCAAACAAACAAGAAAGGATAAGACACCCTATTCTATTTAATGACATATGGCTCAATGAATGCATTGAATACTATAGTATTAACAACAACCCAAGTCAAATGGGACCACATAACCGAATGAGTATTGCTGAAGAATATCTTGGGGATAAAAATGTTTTTCTTGCTGACAAAGAAAATGCCTGGTCAAGTAAAATATGGGTGCGAGATAGCATATGGAATTATTATCATCATTTTAACAGTTATAAAACTGATGATGTTAAGGGTTCATTTAAATTTTCTACTGACTCGACACATATGAAGTCAATAAGCTACGTTTTGGGGGCAATAAAAGAAGGCGATATTCGAGTTGATAAATCATTTCAAACTAGCACAATAAATAATAGTGGATTAACATTAAAAGAGATAATGGAACAAAATCAAGAATCCCTAGTTAAAATAAGCTTTAAAGACTTTGTCCCTGTTGTGTTTGATATGAATTTTAGCAATGGCTTAGTACATTATCATTATAAAAGCGGCCAAACTAACAAAGAAATTGGCTTTTACGAATCTGTTAAACCCAATCAGTTAATACAGTCAAAGCACTTATTAATGACAAATTTAAATGGATACTTAACACGCTTAAACCTTGATACAAGCTATTATGACCACAACTTAATCATTGAAAACAAGCATATAAAAAATGCCTTTCCAGAAAAATCCTTTAGTGCAAAATTAGATTACATAGAGTATCATGATATGGCTGGAAAAATCAAAAAACTCTCTAATATTTATTTCAAAACCAAAGACAAAAAAGGACAAGAGATACTATTAAAACAAGTGCGATCTTATGACTATAAAGGCAAGCTTATTGGTGAGTGTTATTATAAAAACGGCAAACCCTTCGGAAAAGCCTATGGCTATACTATAGTAGACAGAAGTGATGGCCGAATCGCGCGATACAGCAGAACATATAAGCCTGATGGCTCTCATGAAACCAAATACTTCTACCCAAGTGGCGAGCTTGCTATCTCAAAAAACTCTACTTCTAAAAAAACCCTAGCTTACTTAAAAGATGGAAGACTTACTGATGATTTACATAAATTAAAAGGAGACACTAATACAATTGAAGGTAAGCATGGTAAAGGAGGAGTTGAAAGGCCAACTTTATGGCAAACTTTTGATGAAGATAGCAATCAAATAAGCCAAACTCAATATACGAGCATAAATTTCAGCATTAGAAAAAATCGGCATTTGGTTAAAGAACATAAGTTTTTTGAGTTAGAAAATATTAAAAGGGAAATCAGTTATGAAATAGTGGCAGACAAAATGCCATTTTGGAAAGATGTTTTTTCTCTTCAGCAACGATTAAACTTAGAGTTTTATAAAGAAGCCATAGCTACACTATGGACTCATGGACAGATAAATACAACTATGTCCTTCAAACATAATGCTGAGCATACAGTCTTCGGCGTAAATGTTGGCTCATTTGAGAAATTAGATTTACATCAAATGAATTATCCTGTTTTAACAGAAAGCAACTTTGATATTAAAACGAAACTCACTCATTATGACTATGGAAATAGTGAAGAATACATAAAATCAACTAATCCCATTTTTGAGGTTAGGAATAAAGACGGATTATTTCCATATTTAGATCTTAGACTTGGATTAAGTGAAAAATTAAATGAGAACTGCTTTCTAAACTTTCGTGTGAATCGTCACATTTATTCTTTACCCATTACTTCAATAAAACTCAAAACACGATATTCCTCTCTTCCAAATCTTATATGGGGGAAAGACTACAAAAAACATGCTCAAAAGATGTGGGGAAATCGTGGCTTTTCTTTTACGGACATTTCTTTTCTTAAAAAACAAGATCTCCATCTCGGTAAAGATGCTGTTAGCTATAAAGTACGGTTTTGGCTCCGTCCAATTTATATGAATAGAAAGCTAGAAGAAGAGACCGTAATAGAACTTTTTGTATCAAATGAAAACATTAGTGACATAGGAAAGACCTTGGCTGTTAGAGATTCAGACTGGTATCGTTCATATATGATAGATATTCCTATTTATATAAAATTAACACCAGATTCTTACATGCCATCAGGTTTAAATCAGCCTATTAATGAAGTTTGTTTTGATTTTAATAACTTCCATTTTTATCACAATGACTATGAATAAAAGCAAAGTAACTATTATTGGCGGTGGGTTAAGTGGCTTAATTGCCGCTCTGGTATTAGAGGAAAATGGATATACCCCTTTGATATTGGAGGCAACGGATCGACCAGGCGGTCGATTAAAGACAGATATTATCAATGGCTTTCAATTAGACCATGGATTTCAGGTTCTATTATCAAGCTACCCAGCTGCACAAAAGTACTTAGATTACGATAAGCTAGACCTTCAATACTTTAAGTCAGGTTCTCACATTTTTATTAATGGTAAACAAAAAACTATTGGAGATCCTTTAAGAGACTTATCAGTACTTTTTCCATCTCTTTTTTCTGGAATTGGTACCTTATCTGACAAATTAAAAGTCTTAAAGCTTAATCGAGCCTTAAAATCTAAGTCGTTAATAGAAATCTTTGAAGAAGATGAAACATCCACATATACCTATTTGAAGTCTTTAGGCTTTTCTAATTGTATTATTGAAAACTTTTTCAGGCCTTTCTTTAGTGGCATCTATTTAGAAACCGAACTCTCCACATCAAGTAGAATGTTTGAATTTGTTTTTAAAATGTTTGGTGAAGGTTTTGCGGTATTACCGAAAGGCGGTATTGAGGAAATTCCTAAACAAATAATCAGTAAACTTAACCGTACTGATATTCGCTGTAATACGAAAGTCGGCGCTGTTAGTGATTCTCATATAACGCTTGAAAATGGTGATCAAATTGAGAGTGATTACATCATCATTGCAACTGAGGCAAAGTCAATGATGCAAAACCTTAGCGAACCTAATCTTGATTGGAAATCATGTCAGACGCTGTATTTTTCTACCGCTAAACGAAAGTTTAAACAAGCATATATTGGCCTCGTTACAAAAAAAAACTTGCTAGCAAACAACCTCTTTTATCATACAAGCTTAGATATGGCAAAAAAAGGAGACGGCGAGCTTCTATCTGTAACCGTAGTTAATGAAACAGAGCTGAGTGAAGAGGTTTTAGTAGAAAAAATAAAGAAAGAGTTAAAAGAGGAGTGTGGAATCGATGATTTGACCTTTATTAAAAACTATAAAATACAGAGGGCACTTCCCAAGCTTGATAACTTAAAGTATAAGGCAGCTCCTTTACAATCAAAATTAACAGATAAAATCTTCTTAGCTGGTGATGTTCAACTTAACTCTTCATCGAACGGGGCAATTATTTCTGGTGAAACAGCAGCCTTAGGTGTTATTGAGGCAATAAACCGATTAGTTTAAGCTTTAAAATCGACCAATATCCAAGGGTTTAGATAAAATCAATTAGAATACACATTACTTTTTTAGGTCAGCCTAAATATATAATTTTGTGCTCCTAAAGTTTGTTCGCTTTGAAAACGCTTCATTATACTTTACTTGTGCTGTTGTTTATATGCACTAAATATTATAGCTCCGCCCAAAACGGTAGTATTCTTGGTATAATAAGTATTGATGGCAAATTGGCGCCTTTTGCTCAAGTAAGCATTGACTCTGGCAAAATTGGCGCCTCTACGAATATCAATGGAAAGTTCGCACTGCATAAAATACCCTATGGCATATACACACTGACTGCCTCATATGTGGGCTATAAAAGAGTAACTAAAGAGCTAAATCTTAATCAGGAAATATTAAACATTGACATTAACCTTAATGAACCCTCTTTGGAATTAGAAGAGATTGTCGTTACTGGCACAAAAACTTTTAAACGTCAAACAAACACTCCCATAATTGTTAATGTATTAAGCAGTGAAACTATGGAAAACGTACAGGCATGTAACTTATCTGAAGGACTGCGGTTTCAAGCAGGCTTGAGGGTTGAAACAGACTGTCAAACCTGTAATTATACACAGCTTCGAATGAATGGTCTAGCTGGTGGCTATTCTCAAATACTCATCAATGGACGCCCAATCTTTAGTCCACTTACAGGCTTATATGGTCTAGAGCAAATCCCTTCTAATATGCTTGATAGAATAGAAGTTATTAAAGGTGGTGGGTCCTCTCTTTATGGCTCTAGCGCTATCGGAGGAACAGTTAACGTAATAACTAAAAAGCCTAGAAATAACAGCTATTCGGTTAATTACAATTATCAGAACATTGGAATGCAAGCAAGCGACAATACCCTAAATGCTAACATTAGCCTGTTGTCTAAAAATAAAAATGCTGGAGTTTCTCTCTTTGCAAATAGACGTCAACGCGATTTCTATGATGAAAATGGAGATAACTTCTCTGAATTATCTTTTCTGAAAAATACAAATTTGGGGTCAAGCTTATTTTTTACTCCAAATGAAAATCAAAAGGTCGAACTTAACTTTAGCTATTTAAATGAATATCGTTTTGGTGGAGAAATGATATATGAACTTATTCCACATAAGGCTCAACAATCTGAAGAACGCACACACAATGTTTTAATGAGCAGTGTAGACTATGAGATTGATTTCAGTAATAAAACATCTTTAATTTCCTACGCTGCATGGCAGCATACAGATAGGGCGCACTATACAGGCATTCTTCCTGATTCAGGAACACTTGAGCATTCAAACTTCTTATCTAACCTTCCCTATGGAGAATCGACAATGAGCACCTTTAACACAGGCACTCAGCTTAATCATAGATTAGACAAATTCATCACAGGCATAAACCTTCTTACCATTGGTACAGAATACATAACAGACAACGTTTATGATGAAATTGATGCCTATCAATACCTCATTGAACAAAAAAGCCAGAATTTTGGAGTCTTTTTGCAAAGCGATTGGGAGATAAATCCTGTCTTGAGCTTGCTTTCAGGAGTACGCCTTGACCAACATAATCTTTTAAAAAACGCTATTTTAAATCCTAGATCCTCTTTACTTTTTAAACCAACAAAGAATACGCAATTAAGAGTAAACTACGGCACTGGCTTTAGAGCCCCTCAAGCATTTGATACAGATCTTCATATTGCCTTTGCTGGAGGCGGCATATCAAGAGTAAGCTTATCTCCTGATTTAAAGCCCGAACGCTCTGAAAGTATTAGCGCCTCCATAAACTATGACAAGCCCATGCAAAAATGGATTGCTGGTTTTACTATTGAAGGCTTTTATACAAGACTTAAAGATGCCTTCATTCTTGACCCTATTGGACAAGATCAATTTGGAGAAATGTTCTTAAAAACTAATGGCGCTGGAGCGACGGTTCAAGGCCTAACCTTGGACATTAGAGCAAACTACGACCGTAAAGTTCAATTAGAAAGTGGCTTTACTCTCCAAAAAAGTGCCTTTGATCAATCTGTTGAATATATTGATGGCCTAGACGGAATAAGCGCCTTTGTACGTACACCCAATGACTATGCGTATGCTCTATTGGAAATCAAGCCTAATAATAAGCTTAAAGCCGCTTTAAATTATTTATACACAGGCAGTATGATTGTCCCTCATTTTTCAGGAGCTCCCAATCAAGTCAAAGATGAGATTGTTGAAACTAAACCCTTCTCTGAATTGAGCATAAAGCTAGCTTACTCTCCTTCAATCAGCCTCAAAGGAAGCAAATTTGAAATTAATACTGGGGTTAAGAATCTCTTCAATGCCTATCAGAACGATTTTGATATTGGTAAAAATAGAGACAGCAACTACATTTATGGCCCAGCCCAGCCAAGATCCTTTTACATTGGCCTTAAGCTATTTTCAGCAAAATAGAATTTACAAGCACTCTCTAATTGCCTAATCATTTGTAACTTATCAAGGACAAAACAAACGCAAGATTTGCTTAATCTTATTAAAAAATATAACGTTGATACTATTGATTGGATTGTCAATATTATTGCACTTAGCTCATTATTTTCAATTATAATAAGCCCTCTTGCCTTTCTGCCATCTGATTTAGCTACCTTCAGGGTTCCCCTTTTTGAGTTTGCTCCACTTTCGTTTGGAAAGCAGTTTGATTATATAGTTTTAATTTGTCTATTGGGCTTGAATCTAATTGCACCATTAACCCATAAAAAGTATACGACAATAGGTATTCTTTGTTTTCTATCTGTTCTAATTCTTCAGGACATAAGTCGATTTGAATCGGATTGGTATCAATACTATGTAATATTAATTCTTTCCCTAATTTATTACTGGGGAAATAAAGAGCATAAACATTCATTTATTGTATGTTTTCAGATAATATTTATAGGAATCTATTTTTGGGCTGGTTTCAATAAACTAACTGTACAGTTTGAACAAACCTATGTTTGGCTCATGAATATTTTTGATATTACTAAACCGCTAAAAGAATATACTAATATTGCATATGTGTTCGCGACTTTTGAAATGCTTTTGGGTATAGGTCTATGTTCTTCTAATTATAAGGCTCGGAGATTTGTCATCATTATCATTGTTCTTTTCCACATTCAAATTCTAGTGTTTTTAACGACTGCTCAATGGGGCGTTTCTGTCTGGTTTTGGAATATAATGATGGCTATATCATGTGTGGTTTTATTTTGGCCGAAAGCAAACAGTGTTAAAGCTAGAATTGAAAATTCTTTTTTTAATAAAAACACCATAGCCCAAACAAAAACTAGACTCAAACAAAAAGCCCTTATTTTAATTATTAGTTTTTTGTTTCTAATAGCTCCTTCTGGAAACATTTTTGGGATATGGCCTAACAACTTTTCTTTTGTAATGTATGCAAACCTTGAGATGTCTGTTTATTTCTTTTTTGAAGAGGGTGCGGCCAACTGTTTAGAAAATAAACAAGAGCTATTAGGGCAAATTAAAGACAGCGTACGCGGCTACAAATATTTTGACATACATAGATGGCTAATCGGAAACAAAAATTTCTATTTATTTCCAAATCACTACTTCATAAAAAGACTAGCTAATAATTCTGATTTATTGTGCAAATGCACAAAAGATAAGGGCGATGCTTTTCTAGTGATACATAATCAAAATAGGTGGACTAAAATAGCAAGCGAACGCATATACAACTGTAAAGATCTTTAAATGACACGAATGAATGGAACTGCAAGAAAATATAATTGATTATTAAATAATGTGGGCCGTCATTTTCATACCGTTTATCGCCTTTGTACTTTATTGGCTAATTGCATCTAAAAACTCTAAAACACGACAATGGTTAGAGGTAAAGACGCCTTTAGAATCTGGCAAAAGAACTCTCCTTGAGCAGAATGTTGCTTACTACAACGGGCTTAATGATAAAGAACAGCTTCGTTTTGAAACTAGGGTGCAAGAGTTTTTACTAAATCATAATGTCTATGGGATTAAAACAGAGCTAGAGGATTTGGACTATCTATTGGTTGCTTCCAGTGCAATCATACCCATTTTCCAATTTGACAATTGGCGATATACCAATATTAGAGAGGTGCTCATTTATCCAGACACCTTTAATCACAACTTTGAAACAGAAGGTGCAGGTAGGCGCATATTAGGAATGGTAGGCACTGGCTATATGAACGGAGTTATGATTCTTTCAAAAAAGGCTTTAAGAGATGGATTTAGTAACACTAGCGATAAACGAAATACGGCTATTCATGAATTTGTACATTTAATTGATAAAATGGATGGCTATATAGATGGTGTACCAGAAATCCTTCTTAAACAAAGCTACTGTATCCCTTGGGTTAATTTAATAAGAGAGAAAATAGAGGAAATGAGGCTTAGAAAAGGAGACATTAACCCTTATGGCGCCACTAATGAAGCTGAGTTTTTTGCGGTAGTTTCCGAATACTTCTTTGAACGACCTAAGCTTTTAAAAAGCAAACACCCGGAATTATATGCTCTACTTGAAAAAATGTTTGATAAAGAAATGACTAAAAAAAACCTCTTTCTAAAAAGAAACGATATTAGCAGAAATGATCCATGCCCCTGTGGAAGTGGGCAAAAATTCAAGAAGTGTTGTGGTTAAAAGATCATGAAAAAAAGCACTAAAAAACAACATTTGCCTACCAAGACCTGTAAGAGCTGTAAAAGACTCTTTACTTGGCGAAAAAAATGGAGAAAAGATTGGGAAAATGTGCGATATTGTAGTGAGCGATGCAAACATAATAAGCTTAAGTGAAGTCAATAAATATCATATTCCCTAATCAACTATTTGAGGATAGCGTTCTTCTTAAAAACAGTAATGATATTTATTTGATAGAGGAATATCTGTTCTTCAAACAATATGCCTTTCACAAACAAAAAATCGCCTTTCATAGAGCTAGCATGAAAGCTTATGAAAAACACCTTCTTTCAATGGGGAAAAATGTATTCTATGTTGAATCTTCAAATCCTATCTCGGATATTCGTTTTTTCAATTTAGAGGTCAATAAAAAGCGCATAAAACACATTCACTGCATAGACCCTTGTGATGACTGGCTGGAGCAACACGTCGTTAAACATAATGAAATCTGCAAAATACATTTTTATGAAAACCCTCTTTTCTTAAACACAAGAAGTGAATTATCTAATTTCTTTAGGAGGGATAAAAAGTCTTTTTTCCAAACTACCTTTTACAAACAACAGCGGAAAAAGTATAATATTCTTCTTGATGAAAACCACAATCCCTTAGGTGGAAAATGGACTTATGATTTTGAGAATCGTAAAAAATACCCAAAAGGGAAAACTCCGCCGCCAATTGAATTCCCTCAAAATTCACTTGAATGGGAAGAGGCTTGTAAGTATACCCAAAAATATTTTTGTAACAATCCTGGAAGCCTCCAAAAAGAGCCTATTTATCCAATCACATTCCAAGAGGCCCGAGGATGGCTTAATCAGTTTCTAAAACATAGATTTTATGACTTTGGTCTTTATGAAGATGCCATACTAAAAGAACATGTTTTCCTCAATCATAGTCTGCTTTCTCCATTAATGAACATTGGGCTAATTAGCCCAAAAGAAATTATTGATAAAACAATATTTTTTGCTGAAAAAGAAAACATTCCGATTAATTCAACAGAAGGCTTTGTACGTCAAATTATTGGTTGGAGGGAGTTTATACGCGGAATGTATTTGTGTAAAGGCCGATTCTCAAGAACTAAAAACTATTGGTCTTTTAAACGTAAAATACCTGCATCATTCTATGATGGGACAACAGGTATAACACCTATAGACGATACAATAAAAAAGGTTCTCAAAACAGCTTATTGTCATCATATTGAGAGATTGATGTTGTTAGGAAACTTTATGCTCCTGTGTGAATTCCACCCGGATGAAGTATATCGATGGTTTATGGAACTATTTATTGATGCTTATGATTGGGTGATGGTACCGAATGTATATGGTATGAGCCTATTTGCTGACGGCGGTTCTTTTGCAACTAAGCCATATATTGGCGGAGCCAATTATGTTAGAAAAATGAGCAATTACCCAAAAGGTGATTGGGAAGGAACTTGGAACGGTCTTTTCTGGCGATTCGTTTATGCACATAAAGATGTTTTTGAATCCAACCCTAGAACTTCAATGCTTGTTCATTCATTAAAAAGGATGGCTAAAGAGACGCTTAACTCACACTTGTTGGTTGCTGATAGTTTCCTGAAAAAACTAGATAACTAATAATTAAATGAATATCCCTTTCGTAAAATCATTTTTTAAACTTTATTTATGAAGATAGCCTATCTATTTTTCACTATTTCTATACTATTAATTAGTGCCTGTAAAAGGGACATTATAAATAATGAGAGCGATTTCTTGAATCAAGAAATCTCAAACACAGATACCCTAATATATATCCTAGGCTCTTTTGGGGATGAAGAAGGGGCATGGATTGTAGAGCAAGCAAAAAATTATGAAATAAGCGAAATTGCAAGGGATCTTAATACCTCTGAAATAAACTATTTTTATAAAGCTAACTATAATTTTATTGGCTTAGACACTGTAGTTATTCGCTCAGAAAGAGGGTCAAATGGAGAAAGCAAGAATGATGATATAATTATAACTACGCTATATATAAATGTTCAATAAACCATTATGGAATATAAAAATTTAGGTAAAACAGGTCTTAAAGTAAGCCGTTTATCTCTGGGCTCATGGCTGACCTTTGGGAAGCTTATTGATGACTCTGTTTCAAAAGAACTCATGCATTATGCTTATGATAATGGAATTAATTTTTTTGATAACGCTGAAATCTATGCTCGTGGCAATAGCGAAATTGTCATGGGAAAAATATTAAAGAATAGCAGTTGGCGTAGAGATAGCTACATTGTTAGCAGTAAAGTGTTTTTTGGATGGGGCGGAGGTAAAAAGCCTAGTCAAATTGGTTTAAGTAAAAAACATGTATTTGAAGCCTGCCATGCTGCTTTGAAACGTTTGCAATTAGATTATCTGGACTTGTATTATTGTCACAGACCAGACCCAGAGACACCCATTGAGGAAACTGTTTGGGCAATGCATCAGCTGGTTATGGAAGGTAAGATATTATACTGGGGGACCTCAGAATGGCCAATTAAAGATATTTTAAAAGCTCATAAGTTTGCAAAAAAAAACAGTTTGATTGGGCCTGTAGTAGAGCAACCTGAATACAATATGTTTGCTCGTAAACGCGTTGAACATGAGTATCAAAAAGCTTATAGTAAAATTGGCTTAGGCACAACGATATGGTCCCCTTTGGCAAGTGGTGCTCTAACCGATAAATACCTAAAAAAGTTTCCAAAGGGAACTAGGTTGGGGGTAAAAGGCCTAGAATGGCTTAAAGATAAAAATCTCACTGAAAGTCGATTAATAAAAATAAAAGCTTTGAATGACTTAGCGCACTCAAAAAAGCTTTCACTTGCAGTTATGGCTATAGCATGGTGCTTGCAAAATAAAGATGTTAGTACAGTAATTCTTGGAGCATCCAACATGAAACAGCTTAAAGAAAATTTGAGTGCTTTGGATGCTTCAAAATCATTTGATAAAACCGCCATGAGTGAAATTGAATTTATATTAAATAATTAAAGACATGTTAAGGATTTATGTTATTGGTCTATTGATATTAATCATTGCAATAGCCGCGAATGTAATAGCTAATGCCATAGGGATTTCAACATGGTACTCCTTTATTGAACAAATTATTTCCAAAGGCTTTGGTGCGTTTAAAGAAGCTGGCTTTATTAATTTACTCTGGCTTTTTTTATTATACCCTATAATACTCGGTTCCGGCTATTGGATAGGTGACATTACCTATTCCTTAATTAATTCTTTTTTTACGCGATAAATTTACCCTCTAAGAGACTCTAAGGCTGATTTCAAATCGCAATATTTAAATTCAAAACCAGCATCTTCAATTTTTTTAGACGACACATTACTAGAGTCAAGTAATATTTGACTCATTTCACCAAGCATGAGCCTTAAGGCAAAAGCTGGTGCCGGAGGTAATATACTTGACAACTTGAAAGCGTCCAAAACTTCTTTTGTTAACAATTCATTACTCACAGGATTGGGTGCCACTGCGTTATATACTCTTCCATCTAATGAACTATTTATAAGAAACATCATCATGCGGCAGATATCATCAATATGAATCCATGATATCTTTTGCCGTCCATTTCCCAAAACACTTCCTAAGCCTCTCCGAAATTGTTTAAGCATTTCATTTAAAGCGCCACCTTCTTTAGCTAAAACTACCCCAACTCTAATAATATTGAGCCTGTGCTCTGGTTTTAAGACCTTTAATTCTTCTTCCCAATTGATACATACTTTAGCTAGAAAATCATTGCCTGATGGAGAATCTTCATCTACTAATGAATAGGTATGCCCATAATAGCCAATAGCTGAAGCCGAAATAAAGTGCTTTGGTTTTGCGGACGCATTACAGGCATTAACTAGTGTGCGTGTAGAGTTTTGTCTACTTTCCTTAATGAGTTGTTTATGACTTCGAGTCCATCGCTTTGAAACAGGGGCTCCTGCTAGGTTGATAATTATGTCAGCATTGTCAATTAAGCTTTGATCTAGCTCGTTTTTTTCTGGATTCCAATAGGACAAATCATCAGCCACTATATTTTTTCTTGTACTCAGAATCTTAACATCATGAGCCTGCAAATAGTTTTGAATAAGGTGATTACCTATTAACCCTGTACCTCCCGAAACAACTATTTTCATTATTATCTTTTTACACCTTTGCCCGAGTCCGTTACGAATCGAATTCCCTTAGGAAAGGGTTCAAATATATATTGGTTTTCTAAATATGGGACATCATAACCCTTGGTCCACGACTGCATTATTGCTAGAGGGGCAAAAGCAGATATACGGCTATTTCTATAATCCTCAACAGACTCTAAGAAATGTGCTTTTTGTTTAGCTGTAATATGCTCCTTAAAATATCCTAACATATGAATCAAGGAATTAATACGCTTTTTATATGAAAGGACTTTTGAAAATATTAGTGCTAGATTTTCTGCATACTCTTTTATTACCAACTTTATGTCCTTCTTTTCTAAATTTGAAGCTATTCTGCCCATCTTTCTTAGAATGTTCTGATTGTAACAGTAAAACAGCATCTTGTGACGCGCGTGAAACTCTTGAAGCATTTTAATATTATTGCTTTTTTCTACCTCACGAAAACGAGCAATTGAATATAGCTTTATTAAGAAATGCTCTCGTATCTGAAAGTCATTAAGACGCCCATCCTCTTCTGCTGCTATCAAGTCATAATGCTCACTAATCTTGAGTGCAAATAAACCTTTTGATGCTTTAACCGCTTGCTTACTTTTTTTATGATATACTTTAACTCCCTTTAAACCACAAGAGGGTGATTTACTTTTAAAGATAAAGCCATCTAGCTCTGTGTTATTTGAAATATAATTATCGGCTAGCTTTATCATTTTTTCTGTGTGTACCGTATCAGTTGTTGGCTGGTACAATTCTAAATTGTCTGCACCAGAAGTCTGTAAGACAACTGTTGGGCGAGGCGTTCCAAGGCCAATTTCTGCCTCAGGGCAAACTGGAACAAAATCTACATAATCCTTAAGATGCCTAACAAACTCATTGCTAATCATTACTGCATTGTAACGACAAGCTTCAAATTCTAAACACTTACTAACCCCAACCTTTGGTCGAATCATAATATTATAATCTTGATATTATTTTATTGCTAGAAGGCTTGGTCATTGATCTGTAACGATCTAAATATTGACCGTTTTCATCCACAAGAAACTTCTCAAAGTTCCACATAATATCACCTCCACCACTTTCAACTATTAGCCATTCCATTATAGGGTTGATATCTTTTCCCTTGACACTTGATTTCGCTGCCATTGGAAAAGTAACGCCATAGTTTATTTCACAAAAGGAGGCAATGTCATTATTTGTTCCCGGTTCTTGTCCCCCAAAGTTGTTTGCCGGAAAACCAATGACTACTAACTTATCTTTATGCTCTTTATATATAGACTCTAAGTCTTTATATTGGCCAGTAAAGCCGCACTTTGAGGCTGTATTTACAATGAGAAGCTTTTTCCCCTTGAAGTCTTCAAAGTTTATTGTCTCTCCTGTTAATCCTTCAAATGAGAATTCATGTATGCTTTTCTTTTCTTTAATCATCGCTTGGTTTTTCGGGTTTTGGGATTGAGCACAGGCCGGCAGAAGCACTGCTGCTAAAAAATATAATATTGAATGTTTTAGGTATTTCATGTCTCTATTATTTTAATAATGTTTTAAGTGACTCTTTACGGTAGGTAAATATTTTTTGAATTTCATTTTTTACTATAAGATTATTTATAATAGTATTGAAAATTGAATATGGTAATTCATAATTAAGTATATCCGTCATTTTAACACCTCCTTCACATTCCTCAAAATGATGCTGATGATGCCAAATTTTATATGGCCCCGAAATTTGATTATCAACGAAGTAAGACTCTTCTTTAACTTGTGTAATTTCTGTGCTCCAATACATTTTTATCCCCATTAATGGTCGTACTGAATAATTAAGTACCATTCCTTCATAGACCTCTTCGGGTGCATCTGAAATTATTTGAAAATCCATATGAGACGGCATTAGCTTGGATAGATTTTTAGGATTACTAAAAAAGCGCCAAGATTCTTTTAAACTGATTGGTATTGTTTCTTCCCACTTTAAAGTTGTCATATCTATAAGTTTTCTAAATTTTTTGCTTAAAGTATTTTATTGGCACCCATAGCATTCCAAAGTTTTCGCAGCCCTCTTTGGTTAATTTTTTATGATGAATTTTATGCGCTCTTCTTATAGCCTTAAAGTATCTATTTTCGGATTTTCTTAAAATGTTAAATCTTTGATGAATAAATAGATCATGTACTGTGAAATAAGCAAAACCATAAATCGATATACCCAATCCAATAAAGAATAAGGGAATAAAAAACTTGAGACCAGCAAAAATCATTATAACGCCTGGAGTTGCAAAAATCAAAAAGAAATAATCATTCTTTTCGAAGAACCCATATACTTCTTTTTTGTGATGATCCTTATGCAAATGCCATAAAAACCCATGCATTATATACTTATGCGTTGCCCATGCTACACCTTCCATGGAAAAGAATGAAAGAAATACTAAAAATATGTTCAATACGCTTTCCATCTACGTGCATTTACATTTTAAATCAACACTGTCACTAGCCACGAAATCCCATTCAGAAGATATAAAATAGCGCGAGACTAAACTTTTAAGACTCTGAGACATATCATTAAAGCAGCTTTCTAAAAGCTCTTTATCCTCCTTCAAATAATTGTTGTAGTTTAAGAAAAAAGGTGCACGATCTTGTATTGCAAAACGCAGAAATCTAAGTTCTGGATAATGGAAATTCTTTGTTATTAATGAATCTAGGCGCTGGGTTTCTTTTTTAAAAATAAAATACTTAGTCCACGGAAATTCGTAGTGCTTAACATAAATTAGTCTAGCTACTGATTTATACGCACTCAAAACTACATTTTTAGTCTCCAAAGCGTCCATCTTTGATTTGAACTTTTTAGCAAGCTCCTTATCAAACTCAGACTTAATCATAGTATCCCGAATCTTTTCCAATTCAGGACTGGCTTTTAAGCTAACACTCAAAGACAAAATTAATAGCAAAATCAATTGTTTCATATTAGCCCACTTTTAATAAGGAGTTCCAATACCTATAGACGTTGTCAAAACAGATTTTAAACCACTCAGTATATTTTTTGGGATTGATTTGTATATCCAATTGAATAGACGCCATATCTCTGTATATATACCTATCCGCTTCTTCCATATTTAAATTTGGTGTTTGATCGGAATATGCAATGAATACATGATCATATTCATGCTCAGTAAGGCCATTGTCAAATGAGGCCTTATAAATGAAGTCAAATATTTTCTCTGGATAAATGTCTATACCTAATTCCTCTTGTGTTCGTCTTTTCGCCGCCAAATCAATAGACTCATTTAGAAATGGATGACTACAGCAACTATTTGACCATAGACCTGGAGAATGATACTTGTGAGATGCCCTTCTCTGAAGTAATAGTTCATTGTTAGAATTAAAGACAAAAACAGAAAACGCTCTATGCAGCAAACCCTTTACATGAGCCTCCATTTTTTCCATAGTTCCCATAACAACGTCTGCTCTATCCACAAGTACAACTTCATTATATTTACTAAGGCTCTCCATTATATTATGTTTAATCTGAATCTTAAATAAGATTCAAAGGTTAACAAAAGCTTTTTGTAATTGGGGATCCTTATTCTTGCCGTTTGTATAGAATTAGCATCAAAGCTTCTAATCTTGAATAATAACTGTCGATAATAAATGTAAGCAGCATAAACACCTAATTTAGCCTTAGGTCTTAATTTTCGGATACCCATGAGAGCGTCATCAAAATCTTTCTCTATGTCAGATTCAATTTTTGACTTTTCGTTCTCAAAATTATCAAAGTTGACTCCTGGGAAATATACCCGACCTAGTTCATGATAGTCTTCCTTTAAATCTCTCAGAAAGTTTACTTTTTGAAAAGCTGAGCCCAAGGACATAGCTGCAGGTTTTAAGGATTCATATTCTTTTTCTGAGTTAGTGAATATTTTCAAGCACATTAAACCAACTACTTCTGCCGAGCCAAGAATATACTTCTCATACTCCTTTTGACTATAATCTTTTTTATTAAGATCCATCTCCATACTATCTAGGAAAGTATCAATGAGATTAAGATTAATATCATACTGCTTAACCACTTTTTGAAAGCTGTTTAATATTGGGTTCATACTAAAACCCCTTTCCAAGGCCTTATAAGTATCCCTGCGAAATTCATTAAATATTTCTATTTGATTTTGGTCATGAAATGTATCCACAATTTCATCTGCAAATCGAACAAAACCATAAACTGCATATACTGGCCTTCTAATGGATGAACCTAGTAATTGTATCCCCAATGAAAAGCTAGTACTATACTTTTTAGTGGTTATAATGCTTGATTTTATACTAATGTCTTCAAAATA
>CAJXBJ010000020.1 GCA_913050195.1 uncultured Saprospirales bacterium | reverse complement strand
TTTAAAGTTTCTTTATAAGTGCGTTTAAAGTCTGCCTCTCTTTTTTTTCCTTCTACACTAAAATCTAGGCTTGATTTAATGTTATATGCAGCTAATTTAGAAACTGTTTTTTTGCAATCCTTTAGATTTTCACCACCAATAAACTGTTCAAAAATAGTTGCCTTTATAATGAATCCAATAGGCAGCCTTAATGCTATGGCAAGGCTGCCTAACTTCGTAGAGAGTTTATTTAGCCATTGAATGTTTAATAGTCGAAAAAGCCACTTAGTTTTATTGAGTTCCTTGTTGCTTTTACTTTTAAAAGCAATGCTATGGTCCTCAAAGTTAGGTAGTTGTATTTTTTCTTTAACATTTTCCAATTACGTGCCTCCATTTTCAACATTAAAGCGAAATCCCATCTTTTTAGCAGTTTTAATTGCAGTCAAACCAGCCTGTTGTATTTTTTCAAGTACACTTATTTCCTGCACACTATTATAAGGCGGAGATACTAAGTCAAATTCTAATGCATAAATAATGGCAGACTGAATGATTTCTGTCCATTTTTCTTTATCTATACTTTGCTTGTCAAAATGATTAAAATTAAAACCAAGCTGGTGTTTTCCTTCAACAAAGAAATGATACTCTTTGTTTAGAAATACTCTACCGACTAAATAGCCTGGATCTAATTGTCGATTATATTTTAATGAGTCCCCTAAAAAGTTGTAGATGTGAATTACGCCACAAAAAGCCTTATTTGAATCTTTTTTAATATATTCTAAATTGTAAATAGAATGATCTTTAGTGAACTTAAAAACATTAGTGTGCATTGAAAAAATTAGGACATCACCACCAACATGAAGTTCTGCTTCAAAAAGTCCTTTGTCTTTAAAATCAATCTTAACTTCTTGTTCAAAATCCTTTATGTTTTTTTTAAGCTGTTCAGATATAAATTTAAGAGCTTCTTTTAATTCCTTAAAAGCATTTAAAGTATTATGGTAAACAATCTGTTTGGTTACAGATTTTTCACCTAGTAAAGCAATTATTTTTTCGCTTTTTTCATCCATTTTTAATACGCTTTTGCAAATACGACCTTTTGTTTCGAAGGCTTATTGCTAAATATACAATTTCCTTCTTGTTCATCATTGGATATTGGAATTAGTCGTATTGTAGCTTTGGTTTCTTCTTTTATTTTAATCTCAGTTTCTTTTGTTCCATCCCAATGAGCATATATGAATCCACCTTTTTTATTTAAAGTGTCTTTAAATTCTTCATAACTATTTACATTATGCGTGTTTTGAGCTCTAAATTCTTTTGCCTTTGTGAATAAACTTTGTTGTATTTCATCAAGTAATACTGGTATCTTTTCTGCTATCTCTGTTTGTTTAAGACTTTGCTTTGAGAGATTATCCCTTCTAGCGAGTTCTATGGTTCCGTTTTCTAAATCTCTTGGTCCAATACCAATTCTAAGTGGCACACCTTTCATCTCATATTCAGCAAATTTCCAGCCTGGCTTTTTTGTGTCATCATCATCATACTTAACACTAATGCCTTTCATTGTCAAGTCCTTTTTTATTTTTTCTGCCAAGTTTGAAATCGCTTCAAGTTCCTCATCTTTTCTGTAAATTGGAACTATAACAACTTGGATTGGGGCTAGTTTTGGAGGTAGCACTAAGCCCAAGTCATCGGAATGAGTCATAATAAGAGCTCCCATTAATCGTGTAGATACCCCCCAGGAAGTTGCCCAAACATGCTCAAGGCCCCCTTCTTTTGTCGCAAACTTAACATCAAATGCCTTTGCAAAATTTTGACCAAGAAAATGTGAAGTACCCGCTTGCAAGGCTTTTTTATCCTGCATAAGAGCTTCAATGCAATAGGTGTCAATTGCCCCTGCAAATCTTTCATTTTCACTTTTAAAACCTTTCAGTACTGGCATTGCCATGTACTGTTCAGCAAAGTCACCATAAACATGAAGCATGGTTTCTGCTTCTTTTACCGCTTCATCTTTTGTTGCGTGTGCTGTATGTCCTTCTTGCCACAAGAACTCAGCCGTTCTTAAAAACATTCTTGTGCGCATTTCCCATCTGACAACGTTGGCCCATTGATTAATCATTATTGGCAAATCTCTGTACGATTGAATCCAATTTTTATAAGAGTTCCATATAATTGTTTCAGAAGTTGGGCGGACAATAAGTTCTTCTTCCAATTTAGCGTCAGGATCTACAACAATCCCTTTACCGTCATCGCTGTTTTTCAGGCGATAATGTGTTACAACAGCACACTCTTTTGCAAAGCCTTCAATGTGGTCAGCTTCTTTACTAAGAAAGCTTTTTGGAATAAAAAGCGGAAAATATGCATTCATATGACCAGTGTCTTTAAACATTTGGTCCATTATTGACTGCATTTTCTCCCAAATAGCAAAACCATATGGTTTGATTACCATACATCCTCGTACAGCGGAATGCTCTGCTAGATCAGCTTTAGCTACTAATTCTGTATACCACTTTGCAAAATCAATATCTCGTTTTGTTATCCCTTTTCCCATTTTGGAATAGTATTTGTTTTAAAGTAAAGTAAAATTAAGATTTTATTAACAGATTAATACTAAAGTGATAGTTATGAAACCCAAGAAAATCAACCCAAGTAAAAAAAGCCTTAGGCTCGAATTTTTGAGTCTCATGTTGCTTATGTTTAGTGCGAGTACATTATTAGCGCAATTTGACGATTTATATATGGATCCATCTGATGATCAATATTTCTCAGAATCTTATTCAGATACTACAACTGATGAGGTTGGAAACACCTATATAACAAATAACTATTATGGTGATACGTATTATGAAGAAGATGATAATTATTATTATTCTCGAAGAATAAGAAGGTTCTACCGACCATGGAGATTTAGGTCTTACTATAGCTATTATTATTGGGATTGGGCTTATGATTGGGGAGTGGGTTATGGTCCATATTATAGCTACTACTATGCACCCTATCATGGTGTTACGTTTATGGGAGGTCCATACTATGGTTCTTGGAATAATCCATTTAACTATCAATGGGGGTATAACCCATATTTTGCTCATAACTATGGTTATTGGAATTGGAATGGTTATCATAATGGTTATTGGAATGCATACAATAATGGTTATTACAATGGATATTATTCAAACAATCATTATTGCAACTCCGGCGATGTGGGGTCTAGTAGTACATCTTCAAATGGTGTGTACTATGGTCACAGAAGTAGTACAAGTACAAATACTGCAACTGGCAGTCGAACATATGGTTCGAGTACGGGTATTGGAGGTCAAGCTACAACTTCTGGTGATAGGCCTGTTTTTCATAGCGCAAGCTTGTCCGGGCTTGATGCAGAAAAGCGCAATATGACTACTCGACAAAGCTTAAATAAGTCCGTCAATGTCAATGATTCGAAAGTGTCTAATAAGTCTGTGTCTATGGAAAAGGATGTGCTTCCTGGCTCTTCACAGGGGAAGGCTAATAATAATAATGTCTTAGATGCCAGGAAGGGTGATTATAGCTCAAAAAGGAATTTCACGAGCTCTACTGTTAAGAAAGGAAATAGTACAGGTTTGAAAAAGTCTCATTTAGATAAAACGACATACTCAGGGTCTAATACAGCTCCGTCTAATAAATATTCTAGAAAATCTAATTCAACGAAAGTTAGTAAGTCTAATAATAAAGATGGAAACAAGGGGCAAAACTCTAGGTCATTTTCCCAATCTAAGGCTTCTTCAAAAAGCCCAAAGGCTAAATATAGCTCTAGCTCAAATAGAAGTTCTAGTTCAAGGTCTTACTCGAGTGGTAGAAAATCTAGTCCTTCAAGATCATATAGCTCAGGCTCAAGAAGTTCCTCCCCTTCAAGATCATATTCAAGGTCATCAAGCCCAAGAAGCCCTCGAAGATAATGTTAATCTCAAAACCCAATAATTATGAAATATTTAATACTTATATCAATAACATGTTTTTATGTATTGTGTGGTAATGCGCAATCAGATGTGGATGCATTAAGATATTCTCAGGACTTTTTAAGTGGAACAAGTCGATCAATGGGATATGGTAATGCTAGTGTAGCGCTAGGTGCAGACTTAAGTAACGCTTACTCAAATCCAGCTGGTATAGGCTTATATAGAAAAAATGAACTTCAGCTATCAACTGCATTTAACAGTATAACTAATAATGCAGAGCATCAATCTAACGTCTTTAAACAGGTCAAATATAATTTAAATAATCACTCCTATGGTCTTTTACTGAGCTCTATGAAGGAGGCTGAAAGCTCTGACTGGAAAGGGTTTAATTTTGCTTTAACTGTAAATCGATTAAATAACTTTAATAGGAAAATGGCTTTTTCGGGAGAGAGTAATCAGTCAATACTAGATTTATATGTTAATCAATTGAATGAAAATGGAGGGACTGCTCCAAGTCAAGTTTATTCCTCAAACCCCTTCGGAGCGGGTTTAGCATGGGATGCTTATTTGATTAATCCAGTAGATACTGTTGATACAATGCAGTATAAAACTGTGATTGAAGGTATGCCTATTAATAGATCCTTTGCTTTGCTTGAAAGAGGGCGTAAAAGCACCCTTAACTTAAGCTTAGCGAATAACTATAAAGAGAAACTTTTCTTTGGGCTTACTCTTGGTTTTCCATTCGTTAAGTATAGGAGTAGTTCATCCTTAACGGAAAGCGATAATAATGGACTTGTTGATGGTTTTTCGGAATTGAGCTTGCAGAATCAAATAGCGACGGAAGGCGCTGGTATAAATGCAAAGTTTGGTGTTTTGTATAAAGCGCATAAGAACTTAAGGTTTGGAGCTTCAGTACATACCCCAAGTATGCTTAGTTTGCGTGATGTATATAGTTCTCAAATGTCTTCTAGTTTAGAGAATAATGGCGCTTATGCAATAAATTCTCCAGAGGGCGTTTTTGAATATATATTATATACACCATGGAAGGCATCTCTAGGAATGGCTCTCTTTTTGGGCAAGCATGGCTTTATATCAATGGATTATGATGTTATTGACTATTCACAAAGCTTTTTTGATTTTACGACATTATCTAATGATGCATCGTATCAAATGTTAGAATTAGGAATTAACAATGAAATCAATGAAAAATATGGAAGCGCTAAAAATTATAGAGTAGGCAGTGAGTTTGTTTTAAATGAAAAATGTGCACTTCGATTAGGATATGCATTTTATGGTAGTCCTTTTGTAGAGTCAACAGAGGATATTGAAATAGATAGAAGTCGTCAGTTTGTGTCTATTGGCTTAGGAATAAAAGAATCTAATGTCTTTGCTAATTTAAGCTACAATCATATGATTACTGAAGATTATTATCAAGTGTTTTCATTAGAAGGGTCAAGCGTTGATGGTGCTCATAATAGCCTTGCTAATTCTTCGCTTAGTCTAGGAATAGGTGTAAAGTTTTAGTTTTCTAGTTTTTGTTCGATGCGTTGAAGGCCAGATTTTGCTTTAATATCAAAGCTGCGTTTATATGGGTAAGCTTTAAATGATAAACATAAATTAAAGTAATCTTTGGCTTTCTCGTATTCTTTTAACGACTCATATATGCGGGCTAAGTGATAAGCAGCGCTTCCCTTGAAAAATAAGCTAAAATCTTTTGAAATATTAATAGCAGTTTTGTAATTATTACAGGCCTCCTCATATAGTTCCAATAAATGATAGGTTCTTCCAAGTCTGTAATAATATTCAGCCTGTTCATGCTTGGTTGAAATTTTTATTTTAATATCGTCTTGAAGTATTTCTAAAGCCTTTCGATATTTGCCACCATCAAACAAAATCCGGGCCTTTAGAAGATGAATATTAGGCAATGTATTTTGCATAGAGGTGCTAATAGCATTTAAATCTGCATCTGTCGATTCGTTTGGCGTGTTTAGTAGCTGTTGCTGATAATTTACATATCCAAGGGTGTCTCCATTAATTAGGGATAGCCAAGAGGCTTTTTCTAAGGCATCACTTTTGTAACTATTGCCTTTGAATTTATCATTAAAATGAATAAAGTGTTTTATTCCAGATTTATCCATTTTATAGAGCTTTGATAGGCCTCTAAGGTATTCCAAGTACGGAAGTTTGTTTGCATGTTTATTCAAAGATATTAGGGACGTTTCAAAGCTATCATGGTCATTGCCTTTAAGGCTAATTAGTAAATAAAGAAATTGACATAGAATAGAGTTTTTACCTTTTAGTATAGTTTGCCCTTTTTTGTAATTATTGTTAAAATAAGACTCTATTAAAGCAATACTAATAAGCCCATCAAGTTCTAGTAATATATTGTCGTGTTTAATTGCATTATATGCAGATAGCTTTTCAAGACCATCTTTAATACTGCCTTTATAGCCAAAAGTATGTGCAATCCACTGATATTGTTCTGGTATAAGACCACTAAAGCAGCTAATAAGGCCTTTGTTTTTTAGGCTAAGGGTATAATATGGGCTTTCTGCAGTTATAGCTTCAGCGTTGGTCTTGGCTTTGTTTAACTCCCATGCAGCTAGAAAATACTCTCCCATACGAATACTATTTATAGACCAATGAATATAGATTTCACTTTTTGCCCATTGCTTGGCATCTTTAGAAATGGGAGATTTGTTTAGCCGTTCTAATCGATTTTCTTTTTTTGACTTTAGCTCATTAAATAATAGCGGGTCTTGGTCAATATTGATTTGTATAAAGTCAATTTTATCTTCTAAATACATTTGGTATGCCAAATCTTTTGATTTGGAAGAGTTGTTAAGTTTTAAGCGAGCACTGTCGTAATTTAAATTCAGTATGTCTTTATAGAGAGGGTTTTCAATAAGTATTTGGCTTGATAAGCTGTATGCCAAAATAAAAAAGGAAAGAAGCAATATGCTCTTTCCTTTTTTATGAATTATTCTTGTTGCTTTAATCAAGAGCTACTTAGCTGGCGTTAATTCAGGGTCAACCATAATTCGTCCGCAATGTTCACAAATTGTGATTTTCTTACGAGTGCGAATTTCAAGTTGTTTTTGCGGTGGTATCTTGTTAAAGCATCCACCACATGAGTTTCTCTCATAAGAAACAACAGCCAAGCCATTTCTATAATTTGACTTAATTTTCTTGTAAGCCTTTAAAAGACGTTCTTCAACTTTCCCTTCAATACTAGCTCTTTTTTCCTTAAGAACCTCTTCTTCTTTTTGAGTTTCTTCAATAATTGTTTTTAGCTCTTCTTTTTTAGCAACTAAATCGCCTTCTTTACTTTCAATACTTGCTTTTGAGCTTTCTAATGTTTCATTCTTACTGTCAATGTCAGTTTGACAATCTTTTATCCTCTTATTGCTTAATTCAATTTCTAATGTTTGAAGTTCTATCTCTTTAGTAAGAGCATCATATTCACGGTTGTTTTTCACCTGATTTTGCTGAGACTCATATTTTAAAATTAGAGCTTCAGCATCTTTGATAGTATTTTGATATTGACTTATTTCTGTATTTCCAGAAGCGATATCGTCTTCAATATTTGTGATTCTAGTTTTTAAACCTTCAAGTTCATCTTCTAGATCCTGAACTTCCATTGGTAGCTCACCTTTTAGAACTTCGAACTCATCTAATTTTGAGTCTACTTTTTGAAGGCTCAGTAATACTTTTAATTTTTTCTCAATGACATTGTCTTTTGCCATATCAGTAGTATTTTATGGGGTTAGTGTTTATTTCTGATAAATGAAGGGCAAAAGTAGGAAAAATTTGAGATAAATAGCTATAAATGAGGTCTTTTGTAAACTGCTCAGTTTCATAATGTCCAATATCAGCAATTATGATATTGTTTTCCGCGTTAAAAAATTCATGATACTTAAAGTCTGATGTTATATATATGTCCGCATTGTGTCGGATAGCTTGTGGTAAAAGAAAACTTCCTGAGCCTCCGCAGATGGCAACACGTTTTATTTCTTTTCGACATAAATTACTGTGCCTTATCACAGAACAATTAAATGTGGTTTTTAGGCAAGCTAAAAAATCAACTGTTTTAATTTTCTCAATTTCTCCTATCATTCCACTCCCTATATATGAATGAGAATTGCTTAGAGGAATTAAATCATAAGCAACTTCTTCGTATGGATGAGCTCTCAACATGCTTTTTATTGCCTTTTTTGCCAATGGGTTTTCGATTAAGACTTCAATTTTTTGCTCTTTTTCATTATAACGTGCTCCAATTTCCCCGACAAAGGCATTGCTGTTGTTTTGTGGCATAAAACTTCCAATGCCAATTTGAGAGAAGCTACATTCTGTGTAGTTTCCAATCCTGCCAGCACCTGCCTCAAAAAGGGCATTTAAAACTTTTTCAGCATGATCATTAGGTGTATATACAATTAGCTTTGATAATTGTCCTTTTTTAGGTGAAAGTATTTTTGGGTTTTTTAAACCAATACGTCTTCCAATTTCAGCATTTACACCTGTTGATATATTATCTAGGTTTGTATGACAAGCATATATAGAAATATTATTTTTTATAGCTTTTAATAGAGTGCGCCCCACGTATGACTGTGGTGTGATATTTTGAATGCCGCCAAATATGATAGGGTGGTGGGCAATAATCAATTTGCAGTTTTTTTCTATAGCTTCATTAACTACATCTTCTGTACAGTCTAAGCAGATTATAGCACTGTTAATTTCTTGTTTTGGGTCTCCACATTGTAAACCACTATTGTCATATTTTTCTTGATATTGAGGCGGCGCCCATTTTTCTATGATGTTAATTAATTCATTTACCGTCATGAGAAGTCAATTTAAATTATATTTGAAGAGCATATTATTGCAGCTTTAAATTATGAATTTTAAAGATTAAAATATTGGGATTGCTAAAATGGTTTCTTTGGCCACTGTCATTTGTTTATGGATGTGTGATGTGGTTGAGAAATGTCTGTTTTAATATGGGTATTTTTCAAGTATATGTATCCTCTGCTAAAGTTATTAGTGTTGGTAACTTAAAGCTTGGAGGCTCTGGTAAAACGCCATTTAGCCTATTCCTAATTGAGCTTTTTAAATCAGATTATGAAAACATAGCCTATTTGTCTAGGGGTTATGGTAGAAATACCAAAGGTTTGGTAAGTTTAAATGGATCTGAAACTCCTAATGCAGTTGGTGATGAAGCATTAATGGTGAAGCAAAAACAGAAAGCTTTGAATGTGGTGGTTTCTGCGTCTAGAGTGGCTGGTGCTAAGTTTTTAGAAAAGCGTGGTGTGGGCCTAATTGTGTTGGATGATGCATTTCAACATCGATTCTTAGACAGAGAAATTAATATACTGCTGACAGAATATAATGATTTGTTTTACAAGGACTGGGTGGTCCCAATGGGCGGTTTGAGAGAATGGAAATGTGCTGCAAATAGAGCTAGTATATGTGTTGTGACCAAGTGTCCAAAAAATCTAAGTCAAGCATCTGCAAAATTGATAAAAATTAAATTATTTAAGAGAGGAGTACATTCGGTTTATTTTAGCTCTTTGATGTATGATCAGCCATTAAATTTATTCAATAAAAGTCAACTATCAGAAGGAGTGGAATTAACTGCGTTGGCAGGTTTGGCCAATAATAATACCTTTTTTGAAGCAGTGGGTAGTAGATTTAAACTTAGTCGATCTATTTCTTTAAGTGATCATGCTGTAATAGGTGACAAACAAATTAAAAAGATATTAAACAAGCTTGGAAAGGGTATTCTTATTTGTACTGAAAAGGATGCTGTTAAGTTAAGCCAGTTTCAAGAAATATTTGAAAAGAAAAATATAGAGCTTTTTGTGTTGCCAGTAAGAGCTTATCTGTTGTTTGATGAAGAACGGATATTTAAACAAGAGCTTAAAAAATATTTAAAAACTTAACAGATGCAGTTGCAGGATTTTGATAATATTGACTTTGCAATTGTAACAGGCTCTGGAATGGCTGAACTATTTAGGGATTCAGTGGATAGAGAATGGCCTTACTCTAAATTATTTAATATTCATGATGTAAGTGCACCGTCGCATCGAGGTAAAGCTGCCATTGTTAAATTTGAAGGTTTTTCCTTCCTGTTAATGAGTGGAAGAAAGCACTATTATGAAGGTGTCTCTTCAAAAGAGGTATGTGCAGCAATAGATTTTGTGAAAAATCTTGGAGTTAAAAAAATCTTGCTATTAAATGCAGCAGGAGGTTTTACAGACAGACATAAAGTGGGTGATTTAGTACTTATTAATGATCAAATTAATTTTCAGTTCATAAACCCACTAAGAGGTTTAGGTGCAAATAAAAATGGAGTGTATTTTCCTGACATGAGTTCTGTCTATCGAAATGATTTGACTAGGGATTTAAGGCGGGTTGCATTAGAATGCAATTTTGACCTTAAGGAAGGTGTTTATTTAGGCCTGATTGGTCCAAGCTTAGAGAGTAGATCAGAGTACAAAATGATTTCAATTTTAGGAGCAGATTTGGTAGGTATGTCTACTGTTCCTGAAGTTAATTATGCTAATTATGTTGGCTTAGAATGTGCAGCAATCTCTGTTGTCTCAAATGTGTTTAATGCTTTTGAGGTAGAGGCGTGTACGCAAGAGGAGATTATTTTTGGAGTTGAAAATAGCCTTAGTAATTTAGAAGGTTTTTTAAAGGAGTTTATAAGATGCGTTTATTAAACTTGTTATTTTATATCAATATTGTTGCTGTGATCTACGCTCAAAGTCACTGGAATTTAGATTTAAAAGCGCATTGGCATGATACGAGCTTAGTCGCCACTTCAATGTATTCTAATATTTACAATGAGATATGGGGCTTTCAGTCAAATAGTCATGATTATGCTGTGATTGGTTCAACAATGGGTACCCATATAATTGACGTTACTAATACCGACAGTATTTTTCAGCGTGCCTTTATCCCTGGAGCTGACCAGGGAACTCAAATTATACATAGAGATTATCATGACTACGGGGGGTATTTGTATATGGTTTGTCAAGAGGGTTCTAGTACTTTGCAGATTTTAAATATTGCACATTTGCCAGATAGTCTTTCGCTAGTTTATGATACTGATTCAGTATTTTCTCAGGCACATAATATATTTATTGATACTGCGAGCAGTAAAATGTATGCATGTTATGTGACAGTTGCTAATCCAACCCCCATGTTCATGGGAGGGGCTGTATATGATTTATTAGATCCATTAAGCCCACAATTGCTTTACGCGCATAATCAAGATGTCCATGATGCTTTTGCACGAGATGATACTGTTTTTTTTAATTCAGCCTACAAAGGCTTAGAGGTCTATGACTTTAAGAACGATACTATGCCAGTGTTTTTGGGCTCTTTAACTGGCTATGACTTTCAAGGCTATAATCATTCTGGATGGTTGACAGAAGATGGCAAGTATTATGTTATGGCTGATGAAAATCATGGCTATCCAATGAAGGTTTTGGATGTTCAGGATTTAATGAATATAAATGTTTTAGCCCATATTAATTCTGAAGAAGACCCTAATTCTATTCCTCACAATCAAATAGTGATGGGTGATTTTCTATACACGGCTTACTACTATGATGGTTTATATGTGCATGATATTTCTGACCCTAATGTTCCTAAGTTAGTTGCTTATTATGATACCTATATTGGGCCCAATGATTTAAGTTATAAAGGTGCATGGGGAGTATATCCTTTTTTAGGAAAAGAAAAAATTCTTGTGAGTGATATGCAAACAGGTTTGTATGTTTTGGGATTAGACGCTCAAGCGAGTACTTATGATTTTAAGAATAAAAAATCTGATTGGAATATATATCCAAGTCCAAGCTCAGGTTATATAAGTTTGGACTTGAAGGAATCGAATATAGAAGTAAGTAAAGTTCAAATTGTTGACTTGTCTGGTATAAGGTATCTTGAAAAAGATATAGATTTGGCCCTTGAGGAGGGTTTGAATATTAAATCATTTAATGCGCCAACTTTACTTTTTTGTTTATTATTGGATTGTGATGGGAAAGCAATAGATAAAAAAGCCTTTATTAACTTATGAAAATAGCGGTATTATTTATTTTGTTTTCAGCAGCTGCGTTTTATTCAAAACTACATGCTCAGGATGGGGAGAAGTATCACGCGGAGGAATCAGAAGAGTACTATATTAATTACAGTCAGCTTTTAACTAAAGATAGCGTTAATTATAATGATACAAGCCTGCAAATTGCTGAGCTTATTGCTCTAAATGATCGCTGGGGTGTTGGTCCATTAGCGGCTCCATCTTTAAAGGATTTTCAATCAAATATTCCACTTTATGGTATGTCTTTTAGTCCATTATTTCAGAATGCATACTTTTTTTTGAAAGAAAACTCAAAATATCACTTACACCCTTTTCCATCTACAAATATGAGGTTTTTAAATGGTTCAAATACATTACAAGGAGTTGGTGTTCAGCATCGCCAAATGATTAGTCCTGATTTGTCTTTAGGTTGGGATTTTAGAAAATTAAGTGAAGATGGCCTGTACTCTAATCAGTTAAGTAAGTTATCCAATAATCATTTTTATTTACAGCTCTTTTCAAGACGGCGCTATAGTTTAAACGTCCACTATAGCTCAAATCAAATTGAGAGAGGGGAAAATGGTGGTTTGTATGACAATAATAATTACTCTTTAGACTCCATGTCAACGAGGCCATTGGTAAATACATATTACACTAGTGCTAGTTCTGAAGTTAGTCAAAATGTTTTTTCAATTTTGCAGCGTTATCAAATATGGCCAAAGATAAATAAGAAAGTGTTGTCAGATACAGCAGCGAAGGATTCAATAAAACCTTCAGACATAAATATAGGGATTGTTCATGAGCTAGATCGAAAGCGATTTTATCGGAAATTTAAACATCCCATTAATGCAGTTGGATCAACACCTTTTCAAGATAGTCTATTGGCTTATGATTCTTTGGGGTTTCAGGTATTGCATAATCGTCTATCTATTTTAGTTAATAGTAAAAAAACACTTTTACAGATTGGTGTTCATCATGAGTTGCATGAACAATCTTATAAAGATTCATTAGGTTCTGATTCAAGCTCTACCTATGGTTTTGTTAATTTAAAGCTACCAGTAAAGGGGCTAGTAAATCATTTAGGTTTGCAGTATGGGTTAGTTGGATATAGTATTGGAGATTATAGATCCAATTATTCTTTAGGTCTTAGTTCTAAGCATAAGTTAAACCCCTTTTTGCAAATTAAAATGCGCTCGATTGAAGCTAGCTGGGTTTATAAGTATTGGTATGACAGGCAGCAAGGTCTAGATGATTTAGGAAAAGAATATACGTTAAGCCTTTTTGCAGGTATCCGGTTTTTTAATTACCTAGAGTTAGGTTTTGGATTAGTAAGGGCAAAAAACATACATGTTTTTGATGCTCAAACAAGCTTAATAGAGGTGCCTGAGAATCAATTTTTATATGCACGTGCCAAACTAAATATTCAAAGTGAAAAATGGAGCTATTCAGCAATGCTTAGGGTTAATGAAAATGTCCCTGTCTTTTTCCCTTTTTATAGAGGAATGTTAGATTCTAGATTATTGTACAAGATGCGTCTAAAGCAAAAGTTTAAATTGGATGTGGGTGTTGAGGGGCATGCTATTCAAGGCTTAAAGTCTTATGGCTATATTCCTGAAATAGGCTACTTTTATTTTAAAGGTGGATCGCTTAAACCATTAATTTATAATGTAAATCTGCTTGCTTATTTTCAGATTAAGAGATTTAGGGTTTTTGCCAAAGTACTTCAGCTTAATCAGCTTTGGACAAATTCAAGCTATGACTATGTTTCTTTTTACCCAGTACATGATTTAAGATATCAGATAGGCATTAGTTGGAAAATGTTTTATTAGGTCTTTCTTTTCTTTTCCTTTGCTGCAGGAAATAAAATATTATTCAGTATCAAACGATATCCTGGAGAGCTAGGGTGTAAGTTCAGGTCTGTGGGTGGGTCTCCAACATAATGGACATAGTCTTCAGGGTCATGACCTCCATAAAATGTAAAAAAGCCCATTCCATATTCTGAGTGTATATATTTTGCTTCATTTGCAATTTTATTTTCTCCCATGATGAGCACATTTGGCTTAATAGTGGATTTGTTAAATGAAGTAGTTTGGCCCATAAAAGCTTTTATAATTCTTGTGTGATTCTGAGTTAAAATAGTAGGAATAGGATCCCATTTTGCTGAAAATTCAAATAAGGTAAAATAGTCCTCATTTTCTTTTACTTTTCTAGTTCTAGTTGCATCAATATTGCTATACTCATAGACATAAGGGTTTTTCTCGAGCTGAAACTCTTCAAAAGCTAGGCCTCTTTCAAAATTGAGTTTATTCTGAGCCTCGGGGTCCGCTGGGTCATGGTCATAAATAGTAGCACATAAATCAACGCCTTCAGCTGCCAAGGCAATGTCATAGCTGTCCGTTGCGGAGCACATTGCAAACAAAAAGCCTCCTCCTATTACGAAATCTTTGATTTTCTTAGCAATTCCTAATTTTAAATGAGAAACTTTTTTGAAGCCGTGGTTTGCTGCTGAAGCCTCAAATTCTCTTACCTGCTCTTTGTACCAAGGAGCATTATGATACATCTTGTAGAATTTCCCGTATTGTCCTGTAAAATCTTCATGATGTAAATGAAGCCAGTCATATTCGGGCAATTTGTTTAATAATACCTCATCGTCATAAATAACATCATAAGGTATTTCAGCATAGGCAAGCACCAATGTTACCGCATCGTCCCATGGCTGTTTATTCTTTGGCGAATATACTGCTACTTTGGGTGCTTTTTCCAACTTCATTACGTCCTGATTAACATTAGCCTGTCCTATATTGCTTAGAATGTTATTGTATTGAGCATTTGCTAAAACCTCATATTTGATATTTCTCAACTTGCATTCTTTCTCAATACTTGGAATGTGGGGTAGAACAAAGCTGCCACCCCTATAATTTAAAAGCCAATCTATGCTGATTTCTTTTTCAAGAACCCAATAAGATAGTCCATAGGCCTTTAAGTGGTTGCTTTGATCAAGGTCCATAGGTATTAGTAAATGTGATGCCTTTAAAGAGTAATGGCTTAATGTCAAAAAAAGAATCGTTAATAATTGAGCTCTCATAACTTTTAGTTAATGCTAATCTAGTAATAATTTAACGATAATCTCGCATAATGATTGTTTCGGGCTATACTTTATTATTAATTCGGAAAGTTATACTTTTGGTATTATAAGTCTTAGCTGAATGAATGAGTATTTGGATCCACAGAAGGAAAGCTTAAGCCACAAAGAGCAAGAGATAGAAAAGTCATTGAGGCCAAAAAGCTTTGAAGATTTTACTGGTCAAAAACAGGTGCTTGAAAATTTTAGTGTGTTTGTGGCAGCAGCAAAAATGAGGTCAGAGGCATTGGATCACGTACTCTTGCATGGCCCTCCTGGTCTTGGTAAGACAACCTTAGCGCATATTTTTGCAAATGAGTTAGGTGTGGGTATCAAAGTAACATCAGGCCCAGTATTAGAAAAGCCAGCAGACCTAGCGGGTTTGTTGACTAATCTTCAGGAAAGAGATGTTTTGTTTATCGATGAAATTCATCGCTTAAATGCTGTGGTTGAAGAATACCTTTACTCTGCAATGGAAGATTTTAAGATTGATATAATGATAGATAGTGGTCCTAATGCTAGATCTATTCAGCTGACGCTTAACCCATTTACTTTGGTGGGTGCAACTACTCGATCAGGCTTGTTGTCTTCACCAATGCGTTCTCGTTTTGGGATTAATGGGCTTCTTAATTATTATACGGTTGAGAATTTAGAAAAAATAGTCTTACGGTCTAGCCATTTATTGGGTGTAGAAATTAGTCAAGATGCTGCACATGAGATTGCGCGTCGAAGTAGAGGGACACCTAGAATATGTAATGCCTTATTAAGAAGAGTTCGGGATTTTGCAATGATAAAGGCTGATGGTGCCATAAATTTAGAAATCGCTCGTTTTTCATTGAAAGCATTAAATGTTGATGAGCGTGGTTTGGATGAAATGGATAATAAAATTTTGCAAACAATTATTCAAAAATTTGATGGTGGCCCAGTTGGTATCAAAACAATTGCTACAGCAGTGGGTGAGGATGGTGGAACCATTGAAGAGGTTTATGAACCCTTTTTAATTCAGGAGGGTTATATTCAGCGAACAGCAAGGGGGCGTATAGCTACAGGACATGCATACAAACATCTTGGTCTTTCTCCTTCAATTGGTGGAGAAGGAAGTTCTAACAAGCTCTTTGATTAATAGTTTAGTAAGTATAGCAATCTAAATGCCATGTAATGATTGCGTTGGCCTCTAATACGTCCCATGTAGTCCATATATGTTCGAATCCCAAGCATGGAATATGAATATCTAAAATTAAAGAAAAGTTTTTCTCTAATTGGATACTTTAAATCGGCAATAGCATTAATGTCAAAGGGGCTGTAAGGTGGATCATTGATTGGATATGTGTTGTAGGTCCCATTTACAATTTCTTCGAAACGTACTAGGGTGCCATATGAAAATCCACCCGCTACAATCAATTTGTTTTTATCTTTGAAGTTAAATAGTACTGGGATGTCTAAATAGTCCAATCTTAGTTTATATGAATTTCCATAAGGGTCTTGCGGATGGGGACGTTTTATGCTTCCCTTCTGATTTAAGGAAATTTCTACACTTATAGCCATTTTGTCTCTGACTGGGATGAAGCCTGTAACACCAATATTTAATCCCATTTTATGATATCCAGCATAATTGTCACCGTCAACTTGAGATGCATTTAAACCTAGAGCAAGGCCTCCTCCAATGTTTTGTGCATCGGCAATAAATACACTAATTATAAAAATAAATAGAGAGGCAAGTGCTTTCATGTGAGCGCAAAAATAAGTATTTTGAAATAGCATTAGAATATATGGGTTTGAAAATAAATTTCTTGGGTACGGGTACTTCTCAGGGGGTCCCTGTGTTGTCTTGTGAGTGTGAGGTGTGTAAGTCAACAGATTTTAAAGATAAGCGCTTTAGGACGTCTTTGCTAGTTGAATATAATGACAAAAGTATTGTAATAGATACTGGTCCTGATTTTCGTTCGCAAATGTTAAGAGCAAAAGCTAAGCGTTTAGATGCTGTTTTATATACACATGCTCATAAAGATCATACGGCGGGTTTGGATGATATTAGGCCCTTTAATTTTAAGCAGAATATAGATATGCCTATTTATGCAGAGGAAAGAGTGCTCAAAACCTTGAAAACAGAATTTTCTTATGCTTTTGCAGATATTAAATATCCAGGTGTTCCACGTTTAGATATACATCCAATTGATGAGCAGCCATTTATATTGTTTGGCAAGCAAATAGTTCCCATTAGAGCAATGCATTATAAGCTGCCTGTTTTAGGTTTTCGTATTGATGACTTTACTTACATAACCGATGCTAATTACCTTTCGGAAAAAAGTATTGAAAAAATAAAAGGAAGCAAGGTTTTGGTTTTAAATGCATTGCGTATTGAAGAGCATTATTCGCACTTTAATTTAAAAGAGGCCTTGGAAGTTGTTCAGAAAAGTAATGTTGAAAGGGCCTATTTTACACATATATCGCATTTGTTAGGGACGCATGCTTCTGTGCAGGCAAAATTGCCATCAAATTGCCATCTGGCATATGATGGTCAAAGCTTAGATTTTACATAATTTGAAGTGGCTTTGATAATACCTCATCAAGGCAGATAAATGTTTCTGTTTTTAGTACACCTTCTATGCTTTGTATCTTATTGCTTAGAACGTGATAAAGATTTTTTGTGTCCTTACATACAATTTTAGCAAGTAAAGTGTATTCTCCTGTAGTGATATTAAGCTCGACAATTTCTGGTACACTTTTAAGTGCTTCAATCCCTGCTTTATCTAATTGAGAGTTTTTCATGTTAATGCCCAAATAAGCAACAATATCATAGCCTAACTTTTCTGGAGATATGTTTAAATTTGACCCATTGATAACTCCCGCTTCTTCAAGCTTTTTTACCCTAAAGTGAACTGTGCCACCTGATACATTTAGCTTTTTAGCTATTTCTGTAAATGGTTCTCTAGCATCTTTGATTAATAGATTTAAAATTTGTTTATCCAGGTGATCTAACTCCACAGCTTTCATTGATTCTTTTTTAAGGATTTGGCAAAAATATAATTTTTAATTTATGATATTTTCATTTGCAGGGGCTTTTTAGTTGCCAGAATTTTAATATTGCCAACATAGGTCTATTCCCTAATGGCTTTATCTGCTGTTTTTTGTTAAATTTGCACTCTTAAAGTTAAACTTAGTAAACATGGCAAATACAACAGAAAAGAGAGGTCAATGGGGTTCAAGATGGGGTTTTATTTTAGCAGCTGCGGGTTCTGCAGTTGGCTTGGGTAATATATGGCGATTCCCTTACTTAACTGGAGAAAATGGTGGTGGAGCATTTGTGTTGGTGTATCTAATATGTGTGATATTTATAGGTCTTCCATTATTGTATAATGAGATTGGTTTGGGAAGGCTTACAGGTAAAAATCCCATTGGTGCAGTTGAAGCTTTGGAAAAGAAAAAAGGTCTAGGTGGTTTGCCGTGGTGGTTGACCGGACTTTTATGTATAATGGTTTGCTTTTTTGTTTTAAGTTATTACAGCGTTATTGCTGGATGGACTATAGGTTATATTTATAACACTGTCATTGGTGCCAAAGTTGAATTTGGCGAATTTATTGGCGATGCGGGAACAGTAATACCTCTTCTTGGAGTTTTTATGCTTATGACAATAGGTATAGTTCTAGGAGGTGTTTCTGGAGGTATTGAAAAGGCGGCAAAAATATTAATGCCGATGTTATTAATAATAGTGGTTTGTCTTATTGCTTATTCGCTGACCCTTCCAGGAGCAATGGCAGGTGTTAAATATTATTTAACTCCTGATCTTTCTAAAATAAATGGGGATGTCGTTTTAGCTGCTTTAGGGCAAGCTTTCTTTTCAATGAGTGTAGGCTGGGGGCTTATGGTGACTTATGGGTCTTATTTGCCTAAAGATCAGAATATGGTAGGTGCTGGAGCATGGGTTGCATTTGCTGATACTGTTGTGGCTTTACTTGGTGGATTAATGATATTTCCAGCAGTCTTTGCATTTTCTAAGGACCCTGCGGGCGGACCAACATTAGTTTTTCAAGTACTGCCTGAGGTTTTTGCTGCAATGCCAGGGGGTGCAATTGTTGGTGGGTTATTCTTCTTATTATTGATGGTTGCTGCTTTGACTTCGTCAATTTCTATGCTTGAGGTGCCAGTTTCATATCTTTTAGATGAAAAGAAATGGAGTAGAAAAAAAGCTGCATGGGCTGTTGGTGGTTTGGCTTTTCTTTTTGGAATTCCTTCAGCATTGTCCCAGGCTAAGACTGGTTTGTTCTCTGTTTATAATGAAGTTACTAACCCAATCGGTGGTATATACAATATTTTACCAGAGGGTATGAGCTTTTTGGATGTAATGGATCAGTATTGGGGAACAATGGCAGTAGTTGTTATATGTTTGTTGTTTAGCTTGATAGTTGGCTGGGTGATTCCCACAAAGCATGTAGCTGATGAGCTTGACTCAGGTTCATTGCTTGATGAAAATGGAAATATTATAAAGCCGGGCATTTTCAATAAAGGTATAATAGGGGGCTTAAGTTTAGCTACTTTATGGGTTTTCTTTATAAGATTTGTCTGCCCAATAGTCATCATATTAATGTTGGTCTTTAAGGTTTCAGAGTAGGACTTTATTCCCATTTAAATACAATAAATTAAAAACGTGTACATGAATTTTGAAAAAAGCGAAAATCAAAAAATGATCGAACAAATGGTTCGCGACTTTGCTGAGAAAGAAATCCGTCCCAATATTATGAAATGGGATGAGTCTCAAGAATTCCCAGTGCCCATTTTTAAAAAGCTGGGGGAGCTTGGACTTATGGGTGTCTTGGTTCCAGAAGAGTTTGGAGGCTCAGGTCTAGGATATCATGAATATATAAGTGTAATTGTAGAGGTTGCAAAAGTAGATCCATCAATAGGCTTGTCTTTAGCTGCTCACAACTCTCTATGTACTGGTCATATTATGGCATTTGGCAATGAAGAACAAAAGAAAAAATATTTGCCTAAGCTTGCCACGGCTGAATGGATAGGGGCTTGGGGCTTGACGGAGCCTAATACAGGCTCTGATGCTGGAAATATGAAAACGACAGCAGTCCGTGATGGAGATGATTGGATAATTAGTGGAACAAAGAATTTTATAACACATGCTATATCGGGAGATGTAGCTGTTGTAATGGCTCGAACCGGTGAGCCTCGAACGAGTAATAATTCTACAGCCTTTATTATTGAGAAAGGAACTTTAGGTTTTTCTGGAGGCAAAAAAGAAGATAAGTTAGGCATGAGGGCTAGTGAAACAGCAGAATTGATTATGGATAATGTAAGGGTTTCGGATAGTCAGAGATTGGGAGAAGTAGGGACAGGTTTTAAGCAAGCCATGAAGGTATTGGATGGAGGTAGAATCTCTATTGCAGCACTTTCTATTGGTATTGCTAAAGGGGCCTACGAGAATGCTTTAAAATATTCAAAAGAAAGAGAACAGTTTGGTCAGCCAATTTCTAATTTTCAAGGAGTAGGCTTTATGTTGGCAGATATGGCAACTAAAATTGAGGCTTCTGAGCTTTTGACGCACAAGGCAGCCGATTTAAAAAATAGAGGAAAGTCAGTAACTAAAGCTGGTGCTGAAGCTAAGTATTATGCTTCAGAGGCTTGTGTGTCTATTTCTAATGATGCAGTTCAGGTTTTTGGGGGTTATGGTTATATAAAAGAGTTTCCAGTTGAGAAATTTTATAGGGATTCAAAGCTATGTACAATAGGTGAAGGGACTTCAGAAATTCAAAAAGTAGTAATTGCTAGGAGTTTATTAAAGGATTAATTCCTATATTTGCCCTCCAAATAAATTAATTATGATCGTAGTTGACGTAAAAGATTCAGATTCGCTAGAGAAAGCATTAAAAAAGTTCAAGAAAAAAGTTGAACGCTCAAAGGTAATACATGAGTTAAGAGATAGAAAGTTTTTTACAAAGCCTTCTGTTGTTAAAAGAATGCAAAAGCTTAAAGCGACATATAGATTAAAAAGCTTAGAGGGCTAGAATGCCTTATGTTGATGCTTTTTTGACTTATTTAAAAGTTGAAAAAAGATATTCGGAGCATACCCTAAAAGCCTATCAGAGAGATCTTGCTCAGTTCTTTGAGTATGTACAGGATAGGTTTAATTTATCGGAAAGAGAAATAAAAAAAGTCAAGCTCAATTCAGTAAGAGCTTGGCTTGTTTTTTTAATGGAGTCAGGTTTATCCTCAACTTCTGTTAATAGAAAGCTTTCTAGCCTTAAATCGCTATCTAAGTTTTTATTGAAGAAGAAGAATTTAAAGTGGGATGTGCCATTGCAATTAGGTGGGCCAAAAAATAAGAAGTCTTTGGCCACATTTGTGCCAGAAAAAAATTTGACGACTCTATTAGATGATATGAGAAAGTCAAATAATTTCACACTTAGAGATCGTGTCATACTAGAACTGTTATTTGCTACCGGTATGCGGCTTTCGGAGTTGATTAATTTGAGAATCGAAAGTGTTCAGTTTGAAGCGCAGCAACTTAAGGTCTTAGGTAAGCGAAACAAAGAACGTATTATTCCAATATCTGCTAAATTATTGGATTTGATTAAGCTTTATTTGAATGAAAGGAAGGAAGATAAGGGTTGGTTAGTGCAAACTGATAATGCTAAGAAGGCATATCCTAAATTAATTTATACTACTGTTTATAGTGCTTTAAGCCTTATAAGTAGTTTAAAGAAAAAAAGTCCGCATGTATTGCGTCATAGTTTTGCTACAGCTATGCTAAATAATGGAGCTCCACTTTTAGCTATTAAAGAACTATTAGGGCATGAAAGTCTAGCGGCTACTCAGATATATACCCATAATTCTATAGAAAAGTTGAAAAAAGTATATAAACAGTCACATCCTAGAGCATAATTTTTTTAACTTTAGTTCTTAACATAAATAGATGTCTTATGAATTTCAATGTACAATCAATCAATTTTAACCCAACAGATCAGTTGTTGGACTTAGTGGATAAAAAATTGAATAAGCTTGATAAGTTTAAGGAACATATTTTAAATGGAGAGGTGTACCTTAAAGTAGACAACAAGACTCAAAACATTAAGGATAAAACAGTTGAAATTAAATGTAGTGTTAAGGGAAATGTCCTCTTTGTTAAGGAAACTACTAAGACCTTTGAAGAGACGATTGATTTAGCAATTGACGTCATGTCCAGACAGGTAAAAAGGTACAAGGAAAGACACTAGGTTTTTTTTTGTGGATATCTTTTGCCAAGTCCAATATAAATGGTAAATTTGCGGACTATTTTTGAAAAGTAGTACGCGTTCTTTGGTTAAATGCCGATGTAGCTCAGTTGGCTAGAGCAGCTGATTTGTAATCAGCCGGTCGGGGGTTCGAGTCCCTTCATCGGCTCACTTGGCATAGGGGAGATACTCAAGCGGTCAACGAGGGCAGACTGTAAATCTGCTGACTACGTCTTCGTAGGTTCGAATCCTGCTCTCCCCACAATTGAAATTCAAGCGGGAGTAGCTCAGTTGGCTAGAGCATCAGCCTTCCAAGCTGAGGGTCGCGGGTTCGAATCCCGTTTCCCGCTCTTGAATAGTTGTGCTGCCGGTGTAGCTCAGGGGTAGAGCGCTTCCTTGGTAAGGAAGAGGTCACGGGTTCAATTCCCGTCATTGGCTC
>CAJXBJ010000019.1 GCA_913050195.1 uncultured Saprospirales bacterium | reverse complement strand
AATATGTTACAGCCTTTTTGGGCTTTACCTTTGCTTGGTATTACTGGTTTAAAAGCTAAAGATATTTTGCCATATTCATTCTTGTTTATGATAGTAGGAGCATTGATATTTATTTTTGTTTTAATTTTATTTTAATGGGAAAGCCAAAAATATTAGTTACGAATGATGATAGTATTCATGCAGGTGGTATAAAGGCATTGGTGAAATCATTAATGCCTTTAGGCAAAATTACAGTTGTTGCACCTAAATTACCTCAATCTGGTATGGGTCATGCAATTACACTTAATCGGCCTATTCGTATGAAAAAGGTTGACTTTATTGAGGGAGTTGAGGCTTATGAGTGTAGTGGCACGCCGGCAGACTGTGTTAAATTGGCGAAATCTGTACTATTTAAGAAAAAAAATCCAGACTTATGTGTGTCTGGAATTAATCATGGCTCTAATGCATCCATTAATGTAGTATATTCTGGTACAATGTCTGCTGCAATGGAGGCAGCAATAGAGGGTATACCTGCTGTTGGTTTTTCACTACTGAGTTGGGATGAGGCAGCAGATATGAATGCCTCTGCAAATATTGCGTATAGTTTAATTAAAAAAATATTAAATGCTGATAATGGAAAGAATTTACTTTTAAATGTAAATATTCCTTATATGCCATTAGAGGATATTAAGGGAGTTAAGGTAGTTCGACAGGCAGATGCTAAATGGGTGGAAGAGTATGAAGAAAGAGAGGACCCAATGGGTAACAAGTATTATTGGTTAAAGGGGCAATTTGTTAACTTTGATGATAGACAGGATACAGATGAGTTTGTATTGTCAAACGGCTATGTATCGATTGTTCCAATAAAGTTTGATTTAACTGCTTTTGAAGAAATTAAAGATATTAAAAAAATATTTGATTGATGGATCGTTGGAGATATTGGATTATTGGATTTATTTCAGGTATGATCCTTCCGCCAATGGGTGCATTTATATATCTTAAGTTCATCATGGGTTTAGGAGTGTTTAAAGTAAGCTTTGTTGGTTTAGACTTAATTGATGTATATCCTAATGCAATTCAGTTGGGCTTGTTGCTTAATTTGATTCCGTTTTGGTTGGCCCAATATATTTTAAAAAAGGATAACATGCTCAGAGGAGTTATTGCTTCTACAGTTTTGTGGGGGCTTTTGTTACTATTTAACGTGCTTTTTTCATGAGGTATTTCTTTGTTTGTGGTGAAGCTTCTGGAGATTTACATGCCTCTTATGTAATAAAAGATTTAATAGACCGTCAAAAAGATTGTCAAGTTTGTGCTTGGGGCGGAGATAAAATGGAGGCGGCTGGTGCACAAATGAAAATGCATTATGCTAAACTTGCTTTCATGGGATTTTGGGAGGTGTTTAAAAACTTGAGGCGTATCATAAGCTTAGTTGGCCAATGTAAACAAGATATCCTTGAATTTAAACCTGATGTTATTGTTTTAGTTGATTATCCTGGATTTAATTTAAGAATTGCAAGATTTGCTAAAAAACAAGGCATTAGGGTTATTTATTACATATCACCTAAGGTTTGGGTTTGGCGAGCTTCAAGAGTTAATATGATTAAAAGGGTAGTTGATAAAATGCTAGTTATTTTCCCTTTTGAAAAAGCTTTTTATAAGCGCTATGACTTTGAAGTTAATTATGTTGGTAACCCTGTGTTAGACGCTGTTGATAACTACCAAGGAGAAGGGATTAGGACGTATTTGGAGGATAAAAATAAAACTGTAATTGGTCTTATACCTGGAAGTAGAGTGCAGGAAGTCCGTAGAGCAATGCCTTTAATGTTGGCCCTAAGCAGAGTTAATCCAAACTACCAGTTTGTCCTATCGTGTATGAGCCATCTTAAAGAAGAATACGGTGAAGTAAATGAACCTAACGTTAAATTAGTCTATGATGATGCTTACACAATATTGAAAGACGCGGATGCTGCTGTGGTTACATCAGGTACAGCTACTTTAGAGGCAGCCTTATTTAATGTGCCTCAAATGGTGTGTTATATGGCAAATGATATATCATATATGATTGGAAAACGAGTAGTTAATGTAGAGTATATTTCGCTTGTAAATTTGATATTGGATAAGACATTAGTTGTAGAATTAGTGCAGAATCAATTTAATCTTTCTAATATGCAATATGAGCTGGAAAAGCTTGTTGAAGATGAAACCTATAGGCAAACCATCATTTCTGGATATGAAAACATTAAGAACCTTTTAGGAGATGGGCCAGTAGCACCTAGGGTAGTGGATGAAATTTTAGACGAATCATGAGGCTTCTTTTTTTACTTAATTGCTTAATTACTTTCAGTGTTCTTAATGCTATGGATAGTCTATATATTGGATTGACTAAGTATAAAGTAGATCAATTTGTATTTAAGGTTGCTCATGGTAGTTATGAACTTTTTGAGGGTGAAAAATTAATAAGGACAATTAATAAAAATGAGTCTACGATTATCCGTCGTTTTGATGATCAGATTATTGTACAAAAGGAGGGTAATAAGTATTTTTTTCCAAGTGATCATTTAATATTTAAACAATCTGGAGAGAACGCCCACTTTGTAATAGAAAATAGTGTCAAAAACCTCAAGAATAATTACATGGGTGGTTTAATGGTTAGAGTTGAAAATCAGGTTTTAGTCCTTAAAAATGTATTAGATATGTCAAATTACCTTCCAGGAGTAATTAAAGCGGAAATAGGTAGCCTCTTTCATCCAGAATTCTTAAAGGCGATGGCTATTATTAGTAGAACCTATGCAGTTAAAAATCTTCAAAAGCATGAATCGGAGGATTATCATTTATGTGATCAGACGCACTGCCAAGTATATTTAGGACGTATAAATGAATATGATATTAAAAAAGCCATTATAGCGACAAAAGGGGAAATACTTGTTGATACAAGTATGAGCTTAATTGATGCTGTATATCATTCAAATAGTGGAGGTGTGACATCTTGTAGTGAGTGGGTATGGAAAAGTGATTTTTCTTATTTAAAAAGTGTTCAAGATAGTTTTAGTATTAAAGGAAAGCAATATTCATGGGAGTCGAGCATCAGCAAATCTAGTTGGGAATCCTTCTTATCTAAATATATGCTGTCCGAGTCAGATCTTATGGATATGGATGATTTTGCCAGAAGAGAATTTATTGATAAAGAACAGAAGGTTAAAATGGTTCAAGCTAGGTATGCATTAGGTCTTAGGTCATCTATATTTAGAATAAAGAAAAGGGGGGCTTTAATGTTATTTGAAGGCAGAGGTTATGGTCATGGTGTTGGATTAAGTCAAGAAGGCGCTTACCATATGTCACAAGAGGGATATAGCTATGATGATATTTTATTTTTTTATTATAAAGATGTTACCCTAACTCATTTTTCAGAACTATAATATGTTTACATTTGCACAAAAAACAAAAATATGCAAGCTTGGGATAATTACTTAAACGACAATAAAGAGCGTTTTTTAGAGGAATTAAAGAGGCTTTTAACAATACCATCGGTTAGCGCTGACCCTAAATTTAGTGACGATGTTTTTGAAGCAGCTGATTATTTAAAAAATAAATTATTAGAGGCAGGTTTAGATAATGTAGAGGTTTGTCCGACCGATGGATATCCTATTGTCTTTGGTGAGAAAATCATGAACCCTGAATTGCCTACCGTATTAGTATATGGTCATTATGACGTCCAGCCAGCTGATCCCTATGAACTTTGGGATTCCCCACCTTTTACACCAGTAATAAAAGATGGTAAAATATATGCAAGAGGTGCTTGTGATGATAAGGGTCAAATGTATATGCATATTAAAGCGTTTGAAATGATGTATAAAACATCAAGTCTACCATGTAATATTAAGATAATGATTGAAGGTGAAGAAGAGGTCGGATCAGAAAACTTATCCAATTTTGTTGAAAATAATAAAGAGAAATTGGCTGCGGATGTTGTTTTAGTATCAGATACAGATATGATTGCTAATGATATACCATCAATTACAGTTGGTTTACGAGGACTCAGTTATGTTGAAGTGGAAGTTACTGGGCCTGGTCGAGATCTCCACTCAGGACTATATGGTGGAGCTGTCGCTAATCCATTAAATATCTTGTCTGAAATGATAGCATCCCTCAAAGATCAAAATAACCATATTACGATTCCAGGTTTCTATGATGATGTTGAAGTTGTTTCTGAAGAGGATAGGGCAGCAATGAATAGTGCTCCATTTAGTTTGGAAGATTACAAATCTTCAATTAATATATCAGATGTTCATGGGGAAGAAGGTTATACTAGTTTAGAACGTGTTTCTATACGTCCAACCTTAGATGTAAATGGTATGTGGGGTGGTTACATAGGAGAGGGTGCCAAAACTGTTATACCATCAAAAGCCTACGCTAAAATTTCCATGCGTTTAGTGCCTAACCAATCTTCAGAAAAAATAACAGCACTTTTTAAGTCACACTTTGAATCAATTGCTCCGTCATCAGTGAATGTTGAGGTTAAGCCTCATCATGGCGGTGAAAGTGTTGTTGTACCAACAAACTTTCCTGCTTATAGAGCAGCAAGTAGGGCCATGGAAAGTAGTTTTGGGAAAAAACCAATTCCAATGCGAGGAGGCGGATCTATTCCAATTGTAGCCATGTTTGAGGAAAAGTTAGGTCTTAAAACAATTTTAATGGGATTTGGTTTGAATGAAGATGCTATTCATTCTCCAAATGAAAGTTATGGTCTTTTTAACTATTATAAGGGCATTGAAACAATACCATACTTTTATAAATATTTAGTAGAAGAGTCTAATTAAAAAAGACCATAAAGTTCGGCTTGAACTTTATTAACGACTTCAGATAAGTCTTCTTGATTGTCTGCAAAATTGATGTTGTCAACATCAATGATTAGTAGCTTACCTTCACTATAGGTGCTTATCCATGCTTCATAACGCTCATTAAGCCTCTTTAAGTAATCTAGTCTAAGATTCTGCTCATAATCTCGACCTCTTTTCTCAATTTGACTAACTAGATTTGCAATAGAGCTTCTTAGGTAGATTAATAAGTCTGGTGGGTTTATTAAAGAATTCATCGTCTTGAAGAGAGACATGTAGTTATCAAAGTCTCTAGTACTCATCAAACCCATGGAATGTAAATTAGGAGCAAAAATGTAGGCATCTTCATAGATTGTTCTATCTTGGATAACTTGTCTAACGCCTTTTTTAATAGATACTATTTTCTCAAATCTAGTATTAAGAAAGTATACTTGAAGGTTAAAGCTCCAGCGCGGCATATCCTGATAAAAATCATTTAAGTATGGGTTGTTTTCAATATCTTCATAGTGAGCATCCCAACCAAAGTTTTTACTTAATAAAGTAGTTAATGTAGTTTTCCCAGAACCAATATTACCAGCAACGGCTATATGTTTAAATTCAGTATCCTTATTATCCAAAGTCCTTTAATTTATGAATGAAAACCAATCATTGAACGAACCTCTTTAATGCTTTTATTTGCACTTTCTTTGGCTTTCTCTTTACCTAAGTTAAGGATTCTTTTTATATAATCCTTGTCAGCAGAATATTCTTTTATTTTTTCACGTATTGGAGCACAAAAGTTAATAATGTCTTGTGCCAATGCTTTTTTAAAATCGCCATATCTAATTTCACAATTAGCATAGGCCTTTATAAAGTGCTCATAAGTATCACTAGAACTAACTGCCTGCATTATTTGAAATAGGTTTTGCATTTCTTCACTTAATGTGCTATTTGCAGATTGAGGTCCACTATCCGTTTTTGCTTTCATTACTTTTTTTCGAATAAGGCTTTCTTCTTCAAATAAATAGATGGCATTATTTGGTCCTTCTGATTTGCCCATTTTGCCACTCCCGTCCAACCCAGGTATTTTAATTAAAGAGTCGTTAAAACTAAAGGCTTGAGGTTCTGGAAAAATATCACAGTCATAATGATGGTTAAATCTTTTTGCAAAATTACGGGTCATTTCTAGATGCTGTTCTTGATCTTTACCCACAGGGACTTTATTTGCTTTGTGAATAAGAATATCAGCTGCCATTAATACGGGATAGGTTAATAATCCAGCATTAATATTTGTGTTTTGCTGACGAACTTTATCTTTAAAAGTTGTACATTTTTCCAGTTCTCCTTTGTAGGCTAGCATATTTAATAATAAATAAAGCTCTGCTGTTTCAGGTAAATCACTTTGAACATACAGTGTGCATTTATTTGGATCAAGGCCACATGCGAGATATTCTGCTACTATTTGATAAACGTCCTCCTTTAAAGGGTTTTTTTGCCCTAAATGCGTTGTTAAACGGTGATAATCTGCTACAAAGAAAAAGCAATTGTACTCTGATTGCATCGCAATAAAATTACTCACAGCTCCGAAATAATTCCCTAAATGCAAATTCCCTGTTGGCCGTACGCCACTTACCACTGTTTCCATGATTCAAAAATAATAATAAAGTCAATAAAAAGCATTGCTACTAAGTATTTGATTTTACTCTTTGTATAATGTATTTTTGCTCTATGAAGATGGATCATAATTTGGTAGATAAATTAGCCCACCTTTCCCGATTATCTTTTAAGGATGAAGAGAAGGAAAGGATTCTTAGTGATATGAATAAAATACTTTCATTTGTAGAGAAGTTAGATGACCTCAATACAGAAGGTATAGAAGAGTTATCATATGTAAATGATGATTTAAATGTACTTAGAGAGGATGAGGCACAACAGACAATTTCAAAGGCAGATGCTTTAAAAAATGCGCCTTTGTCTGATTCTGATTATTTTAAAGTCCCTAAAGTTTTAGATAAGTAAATGAAGATTTATACTAAGAAAGGAGATCAAGGAGATACTTCTCTTTTTGGGGGGCAACGTCTTAAAAAGTCAGATTTGCGCTTAGAATGTTATGGAGGAACCGATGAACTCAATTCACATTTAGGTTTGATTCAGAGTACGAGTAAATTTTCAAATCCTTTAATTAAGTCATTGCAGATTTCTTTATTTGAAATTGGATCCCATTTGGCAGCAGATCCAACGAGTAAAAACTTACAGCTTCCAGAAATTAATATTTCTATAGTGGAAAAAATGGAGTCTGAAATTGATTTTATGAATGAATCTTTACCGCCACTTAAAACATTTATACTTCCTGGTGGAACGTTAAGTGCATCGCATTGTCATGTCGCGCGAACTGTATGTCGTCGAGTAGAGCGTATGGTGGTAGGCCTGAACGAGCGCGATGGTGTAGATGGGCAAATAATTATATTTTTGAATCGTCTATCAGACTATTTATTTGTTTATGCTAGATACTTAGTATATAAAGAAGGAGGTGAAGAATTTAAATGGTTGCCATCAAAATAAAAAAAGCCATCATTAATGATGGCTTTTTTTATTTCATGATTTTATTTAATTATTCCACTGGTCCTTGAGCAGGCTTTAACGGAGATCCAACAGCCTCTGCCTTTTTAACAAAACCTTTTATGTAAATAACCTTAGTTCTGCTTTTGGCATTTGAAGTTATTGTAATTGCTTTATTAAAGCTATTTGGTCTACCTTTAGTATTATATTCAACTTTAATTGAACTCGATTGACCCGGTAAAATAGGTTCTTTTGGCCATTTTGGAACTGTACAGCCACAAGAAGCTCTAGCATTTGTAATTATCAGAGGCTCTTTGCCAACATTAGTAAAACTAAACTCATGCGTTGCTTTTGGGCCTTCATCTAATTCACCAAAATCATGTCTTTCATTATCAAATCGAAATTCAGCAGCATTTGGATTTACTTCTGTTTGAGCGATTAGTAACATGCCGAAAAGTATTGTACATAAGAATGTAGTAAGTCGTTTCATTATCATTGCATTTAAGTTGTTTACAAAATTAAAAAACAAATTATAAAATCCAATTTTACAGGATGTAGATTAACTTAATCAAGGATTGTGCCAATTTTTTAAAATATTGGAAAGCCTTTTGAATTTACTATTTTTGTGCTGTATTAAACCTAAAGAAATTGGCAAATAAAAATCTAGGATCAGACTTGAAAGAAAAAACTAATTTTGAAGCCTTCAAGAGCGAGGTTTTAAATGATTTTAAGGTTGCCAATATTAGTAGGGCAGCTAGTTTGACAGGACGTAAAGAAGTTCTAACAGGTAAGGCCAAGTTTGGCATATTTGGTGATGGAAAAGAAATTGCACAAATAGCACTAGCAAAACAATTTAAAAATGGTGATTTCCGTGCAGGTTATTACCGAGATCAGACAATTGCCTTTGCCACTGAAATAGTAACTTTAGAACAATGGTTTGCTCAGTTATACGCGAATCCAGATATTAGTTTAGAACCATGTTCGGCTGGGCGTCAAATGAATAGTCATTTCGCCACAAGAAGTTTAGATGAAAATGGTGATTGGAAGGATCTTAAGGAGATAAAAAACTTTTCAAGTGATATATCCCCTACAGCAAGTCAAATGCCCAGAGCATTGGGTCTTGCAATGGCCTCTAAGGTTTATCGTCAGAGTAAAGCAATAGAAAATAATTTGTTTTCTAATAAAGGAAATGAAGTAGCCTTTGCTACTATTGGTGACGCTAGTACATCTGAAGGTATTTTTTGGGAGACTATAAATGCGGCGGGAGTCATGCAAGTACCATTGGTAGTATCTGTTTGGGATGATGGATATGGTATTTCAGTGCCTAAAAAGTATCAAACAACTAAAGAAAGTATATCTGAAATTTTGGACGGCTTTTCTTACAAAAAAGGTTTGGGTGGTGTTAAGATATATAAAACGAAGGCTTGGGATTATGTTGATTTAATAAAAACCTATGAAAAGGCTGTTAGTGATACTAGAAAAACACATATACCTTGTGTTATTCATGTTGAAGAAGCAACTCAACCTCAAGGTCATTCTACTTCTGGCTCGCATGAAAGATATAAAACAAAAGATCGGCTGGAATGGGAGATTGAATATGATGGTATAACTAAAATGCGTGCTTGGATAATTGATAATGCTATAGCAACAGAAAGTGAATTAGAAAGTATTGAAGAGGCGGCAAAAAAGGCTGTTGCAGAAGCCAAACGTTCATCATGGGCATCATTTTTAAGTCCTATTAAGTCAGATATTAAAGATTTATTGTCATTAATAAGCGCTATTTCTATTTCGGAGCCTGATTTAAAGTCTGATTTAGACCGTTTACACAATGGATTATCAACAGCGCTAGATCCTTATCGAAAGGAAATGATGGTATGCGCTCGTGAAGTATTGCTATTGATTAGCGGTCGTAAATCTATGGAAATAGATGCCTTAAAAAGTTGGAAGCAAAATAAAGATGAAGAGCATAAGGGGTTATTTAATTCTTATCTCTATAGTAACTCAGAAAAGTCTGCTTTAAAAATAGAAGAAATACAAGCCATTTATGATGAAGATGCTCAATCAATCCCGGGTTATCAAATATTAAATAAATGTTTTGATTACCATTTAGAACATAATCCATTTTTATTAGCATTTGGAGAAGATGTTGGTGAAATTGGAGATGTTAATCAAGGTTTCGCTGGACTTCAAAATAAACATGGCGTTGAAAGAGTGTTTGATACTGGTATAAGAGAGGCAACTATAATAGGACAGGGTATTGGAATGGCTATGCGTGGTCTACGTCCAATAGCAGAAATTCAATATTTAGATTATTTATTATATGGTCTGCAGCAATTAAGTGATGATCTTTCAACTTTACAATATCGGACAAAAGGAGGTCAAAAGGCGCCTTTGATTATTAGAACCAGAGGTCATAGGCTAGAGGGTATATGGCACACAGGTTCGCCAATGAGTATGATTTTAGGTAGTTTGAGGGGTATTTATATATTGACCCCTAGAAATATGACTCAAGCAGCAGGAATGTATAATACTATGTTAGCCTCTGATGATCCAGCCTTAATTATTGAGTGTCTAAATGGATATAGGTTAAGAGAAAAGCTGCCTTCAAATCTTATCGATTTCAAGGTTCCAATTGGAAAAATAGAAGTGTTAAAAGAGGGTGCAGATATTACCGTTGTTACTTATGGATCAAATTGTAGAATTGCAATGGATGCTTCTTCTAAACTTGAAAAGTTCGGAATTAGTTGTGAGGTTATTGATGTTCAAAGTTTAATTCCTTTTGATTTAGATCAGGATATATTAGCATCAATTTCAAAAACAAATAAGGTTGTGTTTTTTGATGAAGATGTTAGCGGTGGAGCCTCTGCATATATGATGCAAAAAGTCATTGAAGAGCAGAAAGCTTTTGAGCATTTGGATATAGCTCCAAAAACACTTTGTGCTCGAGATCATAGGTCGGCATATGGATCGGATGGGGATTATTTTTCAAAGCCTAGTAAAGAAGATCTGGTAGAGCTGATTTACAATATGATGAATGAATTAAATCCTAGCACTTATTTACTTTAGCAATTAAAGCCTGCAAGTACAACGTTTCCCCTTATTTTAAGGTTCTTGCTATTTGGGAAAATACTATTAAAAACTTCATTCCAATACGTTTTGTTGTATTGTCGGTATGCGGCTTTAGAGTCTAGGCGATTGAATAAAACTATTCCGTTATGTGTGAGTTTAGATTTTATATTTTCTAAAAATTCGTGATCATGAAATGGGTGGGGGATAACATCATCGATAAAAATATCAATATTTATTAAGTCAAATTTATTCTCGCAATCTTTTACATATTCATAAGCATCATTTTCATATATTTTTAGGCTAAAGTCATTTTCTATTTCAATATGTTTTTTAAAAAGATCTATTATTACACTATCCGTTTCTACACCATGAAATTCTAAGGATTTAAAATGTCCTTCTAATATTTCGATTATGCTACCCATGCCTAAACCTAATATTAGTACCTTTTTAATTGGATATTGCGATATATTAAGTTTTTTGTACGCCTCGGCAAATGCATAATAGTTTTTGCCATAAGAGTAAACAGCATTTTCTGTACTAAGTTCTAAAGCACCATTGTTTAGTTTTAAACTAACATTTTCACTCCATTTACTTTTTTTTTTGTCTAAAGTAATTGGGAATAGGTAGCTCAATGCTTTTTGAATAAAATGAATATTTTTATATCTCATTCTAGAAATCTTCTTCCATTAGCATTCGATCTAAAAAGGATTCTGCCTTTCGTTTTGATGCAATATTTAGAATAAATAACTCACCTTTGTTTTCCCCTTTAAATCGACGTTTTTTTGGCGGCATATCAGTGATTACACGATTAAAGCGTTTATTAAAAGAATATACGCTAAAGGTCCTATTTGAGTGTTTATAGTTGAAATAGTAATATTTTTCACCAGCCTGTATGTATAAATTTAAAAAGTCTCCGCTTCTTTTTTTACCTAACTCCATATAAGCTATCACTCTTTTGTGGACTGGGTTATTTCCAACCAAGCCCACTCCAATTGGTGCTGTACTTTTATAGCAATAATTCATTGAGTCCCATTTCATCATTAATTCAGTCATGAAAAATTTAGATGCTATTTCTTGTGGAACTTTTAATGTTCCCGTCATTTGAAGATCCTTTTGAAGCTTTGCTAGTTTTTTGTCATTTAAAAACTCAGCCATTGCATTCATGAAAGTTGGTTTTTCATAATTTACATTTGGCATTTCTTTAGTATTCTCTCTTAGGTCATTAAACATAATTTCTACAGCTTCTTTTGGTAGCTCAAAATCAAATGAACTTACTAGATCAAAAGCAAAATTATCTTCGCTAACATTATAAAAACAATTACCGGCTGAATTCATTTTAAGCATACCATAATTTAGGCCTAAGTCAAATTTTCCCTCAGCATAAATAAGGCCTGCATCGTCGCTTAAATCTAATTTATTACCTCCTAATGATCCTTCCTGAATTTTTCTTGCATCACCAATACTTACTTGTCCTGTCATTTCATCTAATTGAAGCAGGCCATCTACTTTGAAAATATCGTGTTGTTCCTCATTAATCTTAGTATCTAAGAAAGTAAAGTATATATCTTTAGCTGCGGCACCCTTAAAATGGAACCCAGTATGTAATGGGCGCTCATCTTCATTTTTTGGCTCTTTAATTGATATAAATAAAGAATCAGGATTGATTAAATCTTTAAAGCTAAACCATTGGGTATTGATTAAGGGGTTGTTAAGATAGACCTTTGAATATCCTTCAAAGGTTAAGAACTTTTCAGGCGCATATAGATGGGCATTTCCTTTAAATCCAAGCTTTGGATTGAGTTCAAATTTTTGTTCCTCATCAATTTCTCCTGTTGCAAAAGTTTCAAAAACTTTATCCTCTGGTGAATATTCATCTAAATCCTGCTCTGTTCTAACATTTTCAAATTGAATTTGTTGCGCTTTTTTTGTTTTATTAATATAATCATATGTGCCGAGTCCATTCATCCTGAACTTTGATTTGATTTTTATGTTCGAAGCGTATATTTCATGAAAGAAGTCTAATGTATCTGCTTTAATACGGGCATTTCTTAATGAATCCATATCTGCTTTTGGTTTAATTCGAACTAAACTGCTATCTGGAAATATTTGTGCATCTGCTATTGGAATGAATGGAATTCCTTCGACTTTCAATTTTTGTGTCTTAAAATTAATGAAGCTAGTTTTGGCATTAAAGCTTAAGGTATCTTGAAATTTATGTTGTGACTCAAAGTATGTTTTGTCTAAAGGCTTTGTACTACTCATAGCAAGTGTTGAATCAATAAACATCCACTCCATTTTATCCATGCTCGTTTTATATTCATTTAATTGAAATTCATTCAGCATTGACTTATCATTAGATTCAAAGTTGCCTTTATTGTTTATCATATCCATTTTGCCACGAACATTTTTAGCAAGGAAAGCAAGTTTTTTTGGATTATACGAGTTTATAGCAAGATCCATATTGTTGGAAGTGAAATCATTTTCATTGAATTTGAATGAATTTGAACTTAAAACTCCATTTTGAACTTCAACTTTACCAATACCAAATAACCCCCATGGGGTTACAATTATTCGGCCCTTCATTGTAGCCATACTATCATATAAACTGAAAGGGTTACCTAAACTGGTAACATACATACTATCTTTATATGGCTTCCATTCAATAAATACACTATCCGATTTTACTTGGGGGAAAGATGCTCCATTTACTTCTCCTTTTTCAATATTGAAATAATTTGCTTGAGCTAGCATAGAATCTGGAAAGAAATAGATATCCATAGACTTAGTAGTGGATGCAATATATTCAATGGTGCCACGTCCTCTAAATCCTTGATTGCTTAAGTCTAAGGTGTCAAGATACTTTCCTTTGCCCCCATAGGCTGGCATGCCTTCTTCTGGTGTTGTGGTTATAAAACCTAGTGAAAAGTCCTTTTGAATACGTAAGGTATCTTTAAATTCTGGAAATATGCCTGCTGAAAATAGTGTGCCTTCAAATGCTACACCAGCAGGATCTAAATTGTTTAAACTGTCTAGTTCAAAGGTGTCAAGTCTAAAATAAAAGTCCTTTCTAGGGTATTTGTTTCTAAATCTGCCTTTGCGGTCATAATATGCGTAAGAAAAATCTAGACTTTTTAGTTTTGGATACATATGAAAGACTTGTTTTCTTAATCCTGATTTGTTCTGAGGGTAATCAATTAGTAAATCTGCTGTCATATTCTCGATAAGGGTTTCTACAGGTCTTATTATTTGATTGTTTTTTTCATCATAATCATTTGTAGGTACCATTATTCTAAAAGAATCAACATGCTTGAGGTGCAACAAGAAATTATCATAATTGAAATTAAATCCATCTCCAAATAGTTCTAAAAATCCTGCTTTAATTTTACCAGTGAATTCAAAATCTCTATGTTCATTTAAGGTTACATCACTTCCTCTATCTGGAAAAATGACAACATTTTGTGAGTCACTTAACAAAATGAAGTTTACTCCTGGAACATTAATGTTTCCAGTCTTTATATTAAAGCTTCCATTTGTGTTAGAGGGAATTTTTGATACAATCCGTATAACATCATAGTCGATTCTATCTGCAAATTTTATATCATAATTTCCAGCATGAGCATAAACATATTTAAATATTTTTTCGCGAACAGTGACCATTTCATTAGCCTGATCATAAAACAAGAAGCCTTCTTCAACCATCTTGTAAAGTAGTCGTCTAATGTGCTCTATTTCTAGCTTTGGGTTCATTGCTTTAGCAATTTCTTCCGCACTAACAATTCTGGAGTCAATTTTTTCAGCATACATTTTTATGCGGGAAATAGGGTTGTATGGCATAGAACCCTGATATTTTAAAAAACGATTGTCTTTATAATAATCTACAGACTCAAAGGCGACAGCCTGCTCACCTGAATTTGCTAACATATTAAAATCAATAATATCAGAGCCAATACTCCAAGCTATTGATTCACAATCAATTTCATAACCATGAATTGAGTTAAAGTAATCTGTTTTTGCAATTCCATATTCTCCTCTGTTTATAGTTACAATATCTGTTTCATAACTGATTTTAAAATCAGCTCCAGGGTGTATAATAGAATCCTTTTTTATGTAAAATGAACAAAAAGCTTTAGGAGCTATGATGGACTCTCCAAAACGAATAAAAAAGGATTTAGCTTTAACTAATAGAAAGGTAGTATCATTCTGATAAAAACGAATTTCTGCTTTTTTCTTGTCCGTTCCTCTGCCAATAACTTTACGGCCATGAAGAGCAAAGCCACCCAGATAGTCTGCATTTTTAGCTATGTTTTTTATTTGCATGGATGTGTTCGCAGAGGTAAATCTAGGATATGAGTTTTTTTCAGCCTTTGCATCGGCAATAAGTTTGTCATAAAAATTCCCTTTTAAGGCCGTCTTAAATTTAGAAGGATAATAAAAGTCTACGTTTTTTATTCTAAGCTCTGACTCATCTGTATTTACTTCATATTTTTTAACTATTGCATAAGCATCATTTGTGTCAATGGTAACTTTGTTCCATGTCATTTTTCCACCTTGCCCTTTCCAAAGGTTAAGTGTTGGAAAATAAACGCCTTTAGTTTGATGAATTTCAATAGAGTCACCACGTTTCTCCGCCATTAAACGTGTTTTTTCAAATACGATCCTTGGAATACTGTCCTTTCTAAATTCATAATTTACAGGATCTATTTTCCATGTTCTTGCACGATCACTATATAACATATGACCCAAGAATAAATTGGTGGTGTTATCAATAAAATAATTATACTCTTTTGGAGTACCTCGTTTGGATTGAGAAAGAACAATATGTGCCACTTCTTGCCAGTCCATGAATTTTTGACGCGATTCTCCAGATTCAAAAAAGCTATTTACAGCTTTCATGTATCGGTACATATAAGGATACGGTTGAAGCTTTTTTTTGAGAAAAATGTTGAAAGTTTTAATAAAATTACTCTTCATTTCACCAGAGTACATTTCATCTTTCCATTTTTCTTTAAATAACTTGAATTCTAATTGAAGTACGTCTTTTTTGTAATCCCCTATATAAGCATTGAGTGCTTTAAAAAATGCTTCGGGCTCTTGGGGAAAAGATTTAATTCTTTGAGCATTTGTTAATTGAAAAATGCTAAAGCTGATAATTAATAACAGTATTTTAAATGATAAAGCTTGCTTCATGCTCTGACAAAACGATTCGCACACCAATTTCCTCTCATGAATGTTTCAGCATTTTCTAATCCAAATTTGCTCATAGCTGTTTCAATTATTGCCACATCCTTTAGATAGTAACCACTACTCAATATACAGCTTTTTCTTGCACATATAGCCTCAAGATTGTGGATTCCATTTAAAATAATATTTCTATTAATATTTGCCAATACAATATCATAGCTGTCTTTTTTGAAATTCTCTAGAAAGGAAGGATTTGTTACATCACTTAAAAAAAAAGGAATATTTGTAATGTTGTTTAATTGCATATTTTCATGAAAACTTGTTTGGCATAAGGGGTCATAGTCGCTTCCAATTATTTCTTTGGCTTGTTTTAAATGTGCCAAAATACTTAGAACACCAGTCCCACAGCCAATATCAGCAATTTTTAAGTCTTTTAGTTCCATTGAACTAAGAATATCTAGCAACATATGTGTTGTTTCATGATGTCCGGTGCCAAAAGCCATTTGTGGGTTTATAATGATTTGATAAATATGTTGAAAATTCTTTTTGTGAAAAGGGGCTTTAATTATAGTACGTTCATTAATTATGGCTATATCATAATTTGATTCCCAAAGCTGATTCCAATTTTCATTGGGAACTTCTTGTATCTCAACACTTTCAGCTATAGCCCTTATCTTATCTAAGCTAATCTGAAAATCTTCATTTATTTTATTCTGTTTAAAATATGCAATTAGCCCCCATTCTTCTTCCTGAATACCATCTACATTCATATTGTCTAAGAGCATTGAGCATATGTCAATAGCATGTTTTTTTAATCGAATATGTATGCTATTATATAACTGATGAGCCATTTTGCATAATTTAGAATGAAAAATAGGTCCTTTTTGTTAAAAAAATCCTATAAATTTATTAATATTTGTAAGGCTACCGATGGATTTGAAAGGTGAAAATATACTAAAAGAAATCATTCATATTTATGATGACCTTAAGAAGAATCGAGTATTATTAATGCATCATGGAGATTTTAGTCAGGATATTATAATGTCAATGATGTCACTTACAAAAGAAAGGTTAATGTTTCTGGAGGACAAGAAAATTGTGCGGAAGCGCCTTCTTAATGTTCTTATTGAATGTCTGCAAAATATAACGAGGCATGCCGGCAAAGATGATCTTGAAGATGTATTTAACTCTATTCTATTAATTGGCTATAACGATGAAAACTATTTTGTAGTTACAGGTAATGTTATAAAATCCTCTGAGGTAGAAATCTTAGAGGGGAAGATTAAATTAGTAAACTCATTGGATGAGGAGGGTTTAAATGGCCTATATAGAGATATCATTAGTAAGGGTAGTTTTTCTAATAAAGGAGGGGCTGGTTTAGGTTTAATTGATATGGCAAAGCGTTCAGGAGAAAAATTGAAGTATAAATTCAATGAAATTGATAAAAAATTTACTTTTTTTACTTTGGAAACCAATATTAAACGAATTAAAATATGAAAGCGTTAATAATTGAATCAAAAAGAGATACACCAAAGATTCACTTTGATAAAGAGAATAACAAATATGAGATTTCAGGTTGTTCATTACCTGAAGACTCTAATGCTTTCTATACACCAGTAATTGATTGGTTAAGTGATTTTTCTGAATCGCCAGCCAGTAGTTTTAATTTTGAATTTAAGTTGGATTATTTTAATACTTCTTCTTCAAAAGTTTTTCTTGACATATTAACAATCTTAGAAAAGATTAAGCAATCTGGTAGTCAAGTTGAAATAAAGTGGTATTTCGATGAAGATGATGAGGATATGGAAATGGCAGGTGAGGAGTATGATAATCTTATTGAGATCCCATTTGAGCTTATACCTGTGGAAGTTGAAGATGAAGACTTCTAATGAAGACTTGGATTTTTGATTCTCAATTTGTAGGTTCTATTTCTTATTATAAACTGCTTAGTCAGGCGAAAAATATACTTATAGATCATGGCGAGCATTTTGTTAAATCGACAAATAGAAATCGTGCAAAGTTGCCTGGGCCTAATAATGTCCTTCTACTAAGTGTACCACTAAAAAACGGAAAGCATCAAAGAAAGGCTATGAAGGATATTCAAATTTCGTATGATCATCCTTGGCAAAAATTACATTGGAAGACCTTATGTGCTTGTTATCAGAGTTCACCATATTTTGAGTTTTATGAAGCAGAATTAAAAAATATTCTTGACAGTAAGCATAACAAACTTATAGAACTAAATAAAGAGATATTGGATTGGGTAATGGAAAAAATTCAATTAGAATTAAAAATTGAATATACTAATGATTACATTCTTCCGGTTGAACCGCATATCTTGGATTTAAGGTCAAGCCGAAAAGAATCTTATTCGGGCTTTAACTTAAGCTACACGCCTTATATCCAAGTCTTTGAAGATAGGTTAGGATTTCAAGCAGATATGAGCATATTAGATTTATTGTTTAATGAAGGACCAAATACAATAAGCTTTTTATAAATATCACGCCTCGTACTTTATGTTGCTTTTATAATTATTTAAGAACTTTTGAAGTCCTTCTTCATCTACTCTCTTAGAATAATTTGATGATATACTTTTCTTTTCTGGGAAATTCTCAACATGAAGTGTTTGAGTTGGGAAAGCAAAGTTTACACCTAATTCATAGGCTAATTTAATTATTGTCATATATATTTCATGTTTTGCCTCTAGTTCCTTATTCCAACCTGAAACACTTAGTTTCATATGTAGTAATATGTTTAAGGAAAAGTCACCCATTGCACTAAGATGAATTTCATGAGAGTCTTTTACAACTGCAGGATGGGCTGTTACAATCTCTCTAGTACTATTAACAAAGGCCTCTATTAAATGAGGGGGCGTATCATAATTAATGCCTAATGTCGTGTTAAATCTTCTAAATTGTCGTTTTCCAAGATTATCAACTGTTTGATCAGCTAAGGCACCATTTGGGATGCTAACTAAGGAGCTTTGTAATGTGCGAATTCGAGTACTTCTAAAACCAACTTCTTCAACTACACCGCCTACACCACCAATAGATACATAGTCTCCAATTTGGAATGGTCTATCTATAAATATCATTATTGATCCAAAAAGGTTTTTAATAGTATCTTGAGCAGCAAAAGCAAAAGCCAAACCACCAATAGATAAACCAGCTAGAAGCGTAGTGATATTAACATCAAGTGACTGAAGAATAAACAGAATTCCAATAATAACAACAAGAACCTTTAAGATTTTTCTAATTAAAGGAATGATTTGATCATCAAGCGTGCTCTCAGTTTTAGCAGTATACTTGCTAATAAAAAATACAATGAGATCAACTAGCTGATAGCATACTAGAATACCATTGATATATAGCAATATTTTTACTCCAACTATAGTATAATGCTTAAAGTGAATTGGTAGTTGGATGATATTTGTTAATGGAATCAAAAGTAAGAGGGCAATGCTTAAGCTTAGGGGCGAAATAATATCCTTCACGGTATCATTTAAACCTTCTGTGCGTTCATTACTAGCAAAGCGATTTAACACATATTTAGTTAGCAGTTTTGTTAAAATTTTAAAAACTAAATAAGAAATTAAAATGATTAAAATGATAGCAAAAGGCTGCCAAAGTTTTAATCCAAGACCTATTTCAACTTTCAGGCTAGATGGTATTATTAACATTAATTGCTCCTGCCACCATGAAGAGCTTTTAGAATATAAATTAGGGATCTGACTAACACAATTTTCTGAGTAATACCATTTATCGCCAAATTTTTGAACACTGATTTCTGAATAGCTTTCAAAAGGCCAAAATATATGTGCATTATGGGTAGAGTCAAAGTAATTTGGGTCATTAGGTAATTTATGTTCAAGAATAAACAAGTTATTTCTATCAAGTACTTCTTTAAGCATAATAGCTAATTTGCCTTTTTTATCTCCGCTTAAATTTGGCCCATAAAGGCTATTGCCAGCTAGTGTAGGGTTCCATGCATCATTTTGCAGATGCCGTAGATGCTCCATAATAGTCTCTTGAGGATTGTTATAGCCTTGACTATATGAGCTAAAGCTTAATAAAAGTAAAAAGGATGTTAAGGCAATATATTTTGTTATTAATTTCATAGCTTAATTGATTAAAAATTCTAGTTCGACTTGCTTTCTTAGTAAGTCATCTATTTCTTCACGCTCTCTTATTAAATGTGATTGGTCATTGTATATTAAAACTTCAGCTGGCTTTAACCTAGAGTTGTAATTAGAGCTCATCATAAAACCATATGCACCTGCATTCATAATGGCTAAAATGTCACCCTCGTGTATTTCCGTTATTTGACGATCCCAAGCAAAAGTATCTGTTTCACAAATATATCCTACTACAGAGTATATCCTTGGTGTTCCATTTGGATTTGATATGTTTATAATTTCATGATGTGCGTCATATAGCATAGGTCGAATTAGATGATTCTGTCCAGAATTCACTCCAGCAAATACAGTTGAAGTTGTGTATTTAATTAAATTAACACTAACTAAAAGAATCCCAGATTCGCTTACTAGGAATTTACCTGGTTCAAAGCTTAAGGTTAGCTGTCTTCCATATTCTTTACAGAACGCATTAAATCGACTACATACCTTTTCTCCTAATTCCTCTATGTTAGTAGTTATATCATTAGGTGAATAAGCCACTTTGAACCCAGATCCAAAGTCAATAAACTCTAAATCTTTAAATTCATTTGCAACATCAAAAAGCACTTCCATGCCTCTAAGAAAAACATTAGCATCCAATATATCAGAGCCCGTATGCATATGTAGTCCATTAATATGCATATCATATTTGTTAACAATGCGAAGTACATGTCTTAGTTGATGTATCGAAATACCAAACTTAGAATCAATATGTCCAGTTTGAATTATGGAGTGTCCTCCAGCCAATATATGTGGATTTATTCTGATACAGCAGGCTTTGTTGGAGCCATATTTGTTTCCAAACTGTTCTAGCATAGAAATATTATCTATATTGATTTGAACACCTAATTCAGTGGCTTCTACGATTTCTTTAAATGAAACTGAATTAGGGGTGTAGATTATATTATCTGATTTAAAACCTGCCTTTAAGCCAATCTTTACCTCTTCTATAGAAACAGCATCTAGTCCGGCACCCTTATTTTTCAATATTCGCAGGATGTTTATGTTTGTAAGTGCCTTACAGGCGTATTTAATATTTAATGGACTATTATTAAAAGCTTTTGTTATAAGATCATATTGGGCTTCAATTTTATTGCCATTATAAACGTATAATGGAGAGCCAAATTCTTTTGTTAGCGCTAAAAGTCTTTTTGTTTCAATTTTGGAAATATTCAATACTATAATATTTAAGTTACAATGTTCGTATTTAAAAAGGTATTAATATTGTTCTCAATTCTATCAAGAATATTTACGTTGCTTGCCTTTACAAAGGATTCTCCAGTAATTTTTTCATAAAGCTCGATATAACGACTTGATACTTCTTCAATAAAACTAATGGGTAAATTAGGTAATTTTTGACCATCTTTTCCTTGAAAACCATTTTCCATAAGCCATTCACGAACAAACTCTTTTGATAACTGTTTTTGTTTTTCTCCATTTTCTTGACGTTGTTCATAGCCATCTAAATAGAAGTAGCGCGATGAATCTGGCGTGTGAATTTCATCAATTAAGTAAATTTCGTTATTTGCTTTCCCAAATTCATACTTCGTATCCACAAGTATTAGTCCTTGTTTTCCAGCAATTTCACCCCCTCTTTGAAATAATTTTCGAGTATACTGCTCAAGTTGGATGTAATCGTTTTCTTTTACGATGCCATTTGATAATATATCTTCTCTGCTAATATCTTCATCATGACCATGAGAAGCTTTTGTTGTTGGCGTTATAATTGGCTCTGGAAGTCGATCATTTTCTTTTAGGCCTTCAGGTAAAGATACTCCGCAAATTATTCTTTTTCCAGACATGTATTCTCTCCAAGCATGTCCAGCTAAATATCCTCGAATAACCATTTCTACTTTAAATGGTTCACAATATCTTCCAACAGTAACATTTGGGTCTGGAGACTCAATTACCCAATTTGGAACTATGTCCTTTGTTTCATTTAAAAACTTAAGTGCTATTTGATTTAGAACTTGTCCTTTGTATGGAATTGGCTCCTTTAGAACGCAATCGAAAGCAGATATCCTATCAGACACAACCATAATAAGGTATTGGTCTTCAATATTATAAACATCTCTTACTTTTCCTTTATAAAACGCCTTTTGCCCATTAAGATGCATTGAGGTTTCTTTAATGGCTTCCATTTTTACTTTTTTATATTTTCTTTATTCATAATTTGTCCTTGATGTTCTATGGACTCATTGTGTATCGCACTAAATACACTTTTAATGAATTTTTCACTTAATCCTTTGGTTTTACCTGATTCAACTCTAGAATTAACAATGCTATCCCAACGACCTGGCTGATAAATGGTCACCTTGTTTTCTTTTTTGTATGCTGCAATTTCTTCAACGACATTCATGCGTTGATAGAGTATTTCAATAAGCTCATTATCAAAGGCATCAATTTGATCTCTGAATTCATCAAGTAGACTTTTTGCTTCTAAGCTTGGTTTAAGTTTTCGGATAACCAAATTGTTCATTAATTCCTGAACTTCTGCAGGTGTTATTTGTTGTTGAGCATCACTCATTGCTTTATCAGGATCAGGATGTACCTCAATCATGAGACCATCAAAATTTAAATCATAGGCAGATTGAGAAATTTTTCTAATAAGGCTTCTATTTCCACAAATATGGCTAGGGTCACAAATTATTGGAATTTCTGGCATATTGCGTTTCAAATCAATAGGTATATCCCATTTAGGTTTGTTACGATATATGCTTTTTTCATAGGTTGAGAAACCTCTGTGAATGGCACAGATATTATCTATATTAGCACCTTGCACTCTCTCAATAGCTCCCAACCATAATGAAAGGTCAGGATTGATTGGGTTTTTTATCATAACAGTGACATTAGTGCCTTTAAGGGCATCGGCTATTTCTTGAACAGCAAATGGGTTTACGCTTGTTCTAGCACCAATCCAAAGTATATCTATGTCGTGTTTTAAGGCCTCTTCAACATGTTTGCTATTAGCTACTTCTGTTGCAACAGGTTTCTTAATAGCAATTCCAGCTTGTTTTAACCATTTTAAGGCAACTTTACCCCTTCCTTCAAAACTGTTTGGTCTAGTCCTTGGCTTCCAGATTCCACCTCTTAATGCATCAATCTTAATGTGCTTTGCTAGTTTCTGAGCAACATCATACACTTGTTCTTCACTCTCTACACTACAAGGGCCACAAATGGTTATTGGATATTTCATGATTTAACTTAAATAGTTCGCGGCAAAGGTACACATGGGATTAGATTGAAGCAAATAAAAAAAGAAGATTATCTTTGACCTAAAATATCAGATGAAAATACTAATTGCAGGATGTGGAAATATGGGTCTTAATTATGCTCAAAGCTTATTAAAAGCAAAGCTTGTTACGAAAGCCGATATTTTTATACTTGAAAAGTCTGCTGACCGAAGAGAGGATTTAGCAAAAAAGGACTTTAGTAATATATATGCTAATGCGGGTGATTACGTGCATAAAGCAGATGTTATTATTTTAAGTGTTAAGCCTCAGGACTGGAACGAATTAGCAGTTGATTTAAGTCCACACTGTGAAGATGATCAAGTCTTTGTTTCCATTATGGCGGGTTTAAGTATCGAGGCCTTACAAAAAGGTTTGAAAAAATTAAAAGTAATTAGAGCAATGCCAAACTTGCCATCTCAAGTTGGCCTTGGAATGACTGCCTATACTTCTGCAGAAGAGGTTACAAGAGGGGAGTTGATGTTTGCCCAAAACTTATTAAGTTCAACTGGTAAGACATTGTATTTGAAGGATGAAGAAATGATAGATCCTGCTACAGCTATTTCAGGTAGTGGTCCAGCATATATTTACTACTTCATGAATGCAATGATTGAAGCGGGAATGGAAATGGGATTTAGTTATTCTGAATCAGAAATTATGGTAAATCAGACATTTTTAGGCTCAATTCATCTTCATCATCAGGAGAATTTATCATGTCAGGAATGGATTGAGCGAGTGGCCTCTAAGGGAGGAACCACTGAGGCTGCTTTAAACTCGTTTAAAAGTAATGATATTAAAAAGCGTATCAAAATAGGGCTTGAGTCTGCATTTAAAAGAGCTGTTGAATTAGGAAAATAAATTCCAATTAATTTTATCTTTGCCGCATGAGTACATTAAATGGTAAAAAAGGGAATCTATACGATGTAATCACAAAAGATTCCTTAAAAGCACTTCCAAACCCTTCAAACGGGGCATATGAAATAAAGATTAAAATACCTGAATTTACCTTTTTGGGAGTAAAAGGACAGCCTGACTTTGCAACAATTTATATGACCTTTTATCCAAACAAGAAGATAATTGAATTAAAGTCTCTTAAGGAATATGTTTATGAGTTGAGAAATGTGGTGGTTTCATATGAACGTTTAATAAATATATTTTATGACCACTTAATTCAGGTTTATGCACCAGATCGTTTAAGGGTTGTTATGGTATGTAATCCAAGAGGAGGGATTAGCTCTAAGCTTACTATTGATTCGGATTGGGCAGCAAGAGG
>CAJXBJ010000018.1 GCA_913050195.1 uncultured Saprospirales bacterium | reverse complement strand
GCTGGGTTCAGAACGTCGCGAGACAGTTCGGTCCCTATCTGTTGTGGGCGTTAGAGACTTGATAGGAGCTGTTCCTAGTACGAGAGGACCGGAACGGACTAACCTCTAGTGTACCTGTTGTGGCGCCAGCTGCATTGCAGGGTAGCTATGTTGGGAAGGGATAAGCGCTGAAAGCATCTAAGCGCGAAGCCCACCTAAAGATGAGGTCTCTTTTAAAGGACGTTAGAGACTATGACGTTGATAGGATGCAGGTGTAAGAGGTGAAAGCCTTTCAGCCGAGCATTACTAATTTCCTGTAAGCTTTCTAGTAATTTTTTATTTCTTGAACTATCTTTTTTCTTAAATATTGTCATAACATATATTGATGATTTATTGGTGACTGGAGCGAAAGGGTCCACCTCTTACCATTCCGAACAGAGAAGTTAAGCCTTTTAGCGCCGATGGTACTGGAGTAACATTTGGGAGAGTAGGTCGTTGCCAATTTTTTAAAAAAGCCTTGCTAGAAATGGTAAGGCTTTTTTTATATCTTTAAATATATAAAAAATACAAATAAAAAAAATGCAAATATCAATATCTGCTGGGGCTGTTCTTGGAATAGATGCGCAATTGGTTAATGTCGAAGTTAAGATATCTCCTGGTATAAAATATTTTTTGGTTGGTCTTGCTGATAATGCTGTAAAAGAAGGATATTATAGAATAGAAGCGGCACTTGAGAGTTGTGGTATTAAAATTCCACGAAAAAAAATAATTGTGAATTTAGCACCAGCAGATTTAAAAAAGGTAGGTTCCTGTTATGATTTGCCTATTGCATCTGGAATACTTTTAGCTTCAAATAAGATTAGTTCTTCTATTTACAAAGATTATATAATAATGGGAGAGCTCGCGCTAAATGCTAATGTTCTGCCTATAAAAGGTGCTTTATCTATAACAATTTTAGCAAAAAAATTAGGTTATAAAGGAGTTGTGATTCCTGAGGCAAATTTACAAGAATGTAGTTTAATTGATGGTTTGGAAATAATAGGAGTTAGAAACTTAAAAGAAGTGATTAGTTTCTTAGTATTGGGAGAGCGACCTAAAAAGATTACAGATAAAATTATTTTTTCTGATGAGAATGAATCATTAGATATGCTAGATGTTAAAGGTCAGACTTATGCAAAAAGAGCACTATGTATTGCTGCTGCTGGAGGACATAATATTATTATGATTGGATCCCCTGGATCTGGTAAGAGCATGTTGTCAAAGCGTTTATCATCTATTTTACCCAGCTTATCCAAGGAAGAATCTATCGAATGTACTCAGCTATTTTCAATAGCTGGACGTTTGAAATCAAATCAGTATATAAATAAAAGACCGTTTCGGGCTCCTCATCATACTATATCTAACATTGCCCTTGTAGGAGGAGGAAATGTTCCTCGTCCTGGTGAAGTTTCATTGGCGCATAATGGCGTTTTATTTTTGGACGAAATGTTAGAGTTTAGGCCTTCATCATTAGAAGTTCTAAGGCAGCCAATGGAAGATTGTAGAGTTAATATTTCAAGGGCAAAATATCAAACAGAATTTCCTGCTAAATTCATGTTAGTTGGAGCAATGAACCCTTGTCCTTGTGGTTATTTAGGAGATCCTAGTCATAGCTGTCAATGCACAGAATCCATAATACAAAAATATCGATCAAAACTATCTGGACCACTTATGGATAGAATTGATATTCATTTACACATCAAGGCGGTTAGTTATAAAGAGCTTACCCTGAATAGCAAGGAAGAAAAATGTTCAAAAGAATGGGGGGAAATAGTATTAAAAGCCAGAAATCGTCAAAAAAATCGTTTTTGTGATCCTATCCTAACTAATGGAGGAATGTCCGAAAAGCTTATTTTAAAACATTGTACGCTAGATTATAATATTGAAGAATGGTTAAAAAAAACATTAACTCAACTTAGCTTTAGTGCCCGGACATATTTTAAATTATTAAAGCTTTCTAGAACCATAGCTGATGTTGAGGAAAGTATTAACATAAAAAAAGAACATTTAGTTGAGGCAATACAATTAAGAGGGCTAGATAGGGTCAATAATTATTAAATTCTAAGTCCTGGAAAATGCATCAGCGTTAAGCTTTTGTTCGTCAATCGATAGTTTATATGTAGCTCATGGGTTTGATATAAATTTGATTGGCCGTAAGAATAGCCAACTCGCCATTGTTTAAAACCTGTACCTAATTGAACACTAAGATCTTTGCCAGTTCCTGACCAAAAGCCTAAAGAAAAGAAGTTGTTTTTAGAAAAATTTGTAGAATTATAATAATACTCTAAAATTGATCCAATCAATAAGTGGTTAGCTTTTTGACTATTCAAATATTGTGCATGGGGAACTATAGCTATTTTTTCATTATTTGAATATAGCCTTAGACCTGAGTGTACATTTAAGACATTAGCACTTCGGTAATTCTCAGTAAAGAAACTTTCATTAGGATTGTTTATTCTGGAAAGGCTACTTCCAACAAAAAAATCATTCTTTGGACCAAATTTATAGGCAGCACAGAAGCCTGCATTAAAGTGTATAGATCGAATATCTTGATAATTGCCATTCGTGATTTCTAATGCTGAATATACTTTGTCTGGGTCATTCGGAAGTCTGAATTGCCCATTAAGTTCTTGGTTAGTATAGGCAGTTTGAATACCAAGCCCTAATTGTATATTATTTAACAATTTACTGTACGAGCCAGAAAATGCAATTTGCGATATATGTATACCATTGTTTGCACTTTTATCCTTAAAAAGCTGTAAGCCTATGCCAATTAAGTCGGATTTGAAGTTTAAATTCCTTTCAACTGTAAAATAACTGCTTTGAAAGCCTTCACCATTAATTCCATGATTTTGAATACGTTGTCCAATACTGATTTTAAGGTTTTCAGGCATTAGAGCAGTCAAGCCAGGGTTTATTAGCAATGGGTTGGCATAAAACTGAGTAAAAAGTGGACTTTGTGCCGTTATTTGAATACAAAAAACTGACAGCAGATAAAATGTTATAACTCTTTTCATGACATAAATATTTAGTGGTATTTATGTGAAAATACTTATTGTTTTAGCTGAGGCTTAGTGGTTTCTGACAAAGTGCATAAAATTGGCGATGAGACCGTAGTTTGTGATGGATGAAAAAAAAAAGAATTGATAATAAAAACTTAAATTCAGGCATGCTTAAAACATGGATATATAGTATTCTTTTAGCTATTACGGCTTTAAACTTAAGTGCGCAGGAAAGTATTTACAGAGGCGTAGATAGTATTAAGCTAATAGCCGATGCCATGGAAATAGATACAAATAAGGTTAGGTTTTATTTGGATGCAGCTCAAGAAATAAAGCCAAAAAACAAATATTATGCTATATACTTTGCGTCTCAAGCTTTCACATTATCATTAGATATAAATAATCAAAAACAGAAAGCCTATTCTTCTTTAAAGTTAGGGCAGTTATATAGAGAGGTTAAAGAGTTTGGTCTTAGTCTTGAGTATTTAAATAAATCTAGAAGCCTTTATGATTCTTTGAATTTAGGTGGAAAGTTGTCTTTGGTGCTTTTGGAAATCGGTGTGCTATATTCAGATGTAAAAAAGCACAAAATTGCGATAAGCTATTATGAAAAAAGTCTTGTGTTGTCTAGAGTAAATAATTTAGTTAAACTTGAAGGGATGGCTTTAAATAACTTAGGAGTAAGTCATGGTTATTTAAGTAATTACACCAAGGCAATTAATTGTTTTAATCAAGCAAATGAAATAGCCGAGAATACAAATATGATTTATGGAAAAGCGCTATGTGCCTTTAATATAGGAGAGTGTAATGCAAAATTTGGAAAGCTTAATGAGGCGCTAGAAAGTTTTGCTTTATCATTAGCATTAAGTAGTAAGTTGAATTTGCAAAACAATATGGCCTCTTGTTACATTGAACTTGCAAAAATATATTTAAGGCAAAATAAACATCGTCAAGCAGAGAATGAGCTAAAAAAAGCAGATAAAATACTTGATAAAGTAAATGATATTGAATTAAGCCTAATACTTAATGAAACCTTTTTTAGCTTATATCAAGTTCAAGAAAAATACCATTTAGCACTTACGTATTCTCATCAAGCAAGTGAGTTGAATAATCAACTAATGAATAAGAAAAAGATAAAGTTAGTTGAAGAACTTAGTGCTAAAAATGAAAATGTAAGGCGAGAAAAGCGCATTACTTTATTGCAAAAAGAAAAACAGTTGAACAAAGCATGGAATTACATTTTGATTATTTTATTCTTTCTGTTGTTGATTTTTGCAATAATTATTTCCCTTGAGTTTGAACAGCGTAAGCAAAGGAAAGAACAAGAATGGGCTATATTGCAAGCCTTAAAAACAGAGGAAGAGCTTAAAATGCTACAAGCTAAAATTAATCCTCATTTTCTATATAATGCTTTGAATTCAATTGCGAGTTTAGTAGAGGATCAACCTATCAATGCGCAAACGATGATTTATGATTTAGCGGCTATGTTTAAGTTTAGTATTAATCCTTTTAAAAGTCATTTTTCAAGGGTTGACGAGTCTATAGAATTGGTTAAACGCTATCTTAAAATTGAAAAAAGCCGATTTGGTAGTCGATTGCATTTTCAGTTTGAAGTGCAGGAAAGTACTAAGCCTTTTTTGTTGCCAAGGTTTTTATTGCAGCCAATTGTTGAAAATGCTATTAAACATGGTATTTCAAACTTAAAGAAAGGAGTCATTACGGTACGAATAAGTAAACGTTTGAACAGGCTTACAATATTAGTAATGGATAATGGACCAGATTTCCCCGAAGCATTTATTCAGGGTTATGGAAGTCAAAACATTAGGGATAAGCTCGAGATTTTGTATAAAGGACGCTATGCGATAAGCTATCTAAATAAGCCAGATAAAAAAGTCCGCATAGTTATTGATAAACCATACTTAGAGGAACCCAAAAAATTTGAGTTATGAGATTTCTGGTTTTATTGCTTGTCCTATGTATGACAGTTTTGTTTTCATTTGCAAATCATTATAAAAAGGCAAATGTTGATAGTATGGTTAAGTCTCTCGATACTATATCTAATGCTAAATACTATCTTTTAACGCTTCAAAAAGTTGCTCGATATTATACAGAAAGTGATCTTACAGAAAGTGATTATTATGCAAAAGTCCTTTTGGATACCTCAATTGCTTTAAATAATAAGAAATACCATCAAATAGCAGAACGAATTATTGCTTTGAATTATGCAGAGAAAGGGGAATATAAGCAGTCTGTTGTGCATTATAATCTCAGCTTGGATATAGCTAAAGAGATTGATAATGATACTTTAATTGGTAATACTTACAATGGCTTAGCAAATGTTTATTCCTTGCTTTCCAGCACACAAAAAAGCATTAAGTTTTATAAACTGGCATTATTTCATTTTAAGAAGGCAGAATTTTCTAGGGGCAGCTTTTATGTATTACACAATTTGTCAGATTTATATTCTGGAATAGGACAATTTGTTCATGCTGAAGAATTATTAAATACGTCCTTAGAAAAAGGTTTGAAAAGCAATAATGGATATATTATTCCTGACACTTATTTGGCTCTAGCTATACTAGAAATGCTTAAAGAAAAACATGAAAACTCTTTAAGTTACTTATACAAGGCAAAGTATAATGCAGAACTTTATGATAGGGAAACTTTGTTTTATGAAATAGAATTAGAGCTTTCTAAAGTACATTATGAATTGGGCGATTGGGATAGCGCTTATTGGTATTGTAATCGCACAATAGAAATGCTTAAGGATAAAAACAGGAATACTATATTGGCTCAAGCAAAATTTAAGCTTGGTAAAATACTATGGGCTAAAAATCAATATACTAGTGCAAAAAAAGTTTTTCGTGAAACCATAAGTTTGATTGAAGGCAAGGATAGAATAGATATTGAGTTAGAAGCACATTTAAATCTTAGTCAGTGTCTTGAAGAGGATAAGAATTTTAAATGGGCTAGTCATCATTTTACTCGATATGTTGAATTAAAGGATTCCTTATTTAAAAGAAAGAATGATTTGCTAATCATGGATATGGCATTGAGCTATGACAGTGATAAGAAGGAAAAACATATTAAAATATTAGAAAAGGAAAATGAACTAGACAAAACCAGAAACAATTTAGTTATGATTTTAACCCTGCTTTTAATAATTATATCAGCTTGGAGCATACGTGTATTAATTATTAAGAAAAGGCAAAAGCAAATGGAGCTAGATTATTTGAATAGAGAGCGTAAAATAGCGGAGCTAGAAAAGTTGCATTCTCAGATAAGTCCTCGTTTTTTATTTAACACATTGCAGAATTTGGCACAATTAGCAATGAAAGATTCTAGTAAAGCAGAAGATATGATTATTGGCTTGTCAGATTTTTGTCGTTACAGTATTAATGCTCAGAACAAAAAAGAAGCGTGTATGTCAGAAGTCAAAGAAATACTCGAAGTGTTTCTCGATTTAGAAGGTATGGCATTTGATGATATAATGCAGATAGATATAGCAGTTTCTAACGAGTCATTGGATTGTAAAATACCAAGAAATTTATTGTTGAGTATTATTATCTTAATACTGAATAAAAGGAAAACTAATTCAGAGATCTATATTAAATTGCGAACAGTCTTTTTAGACAATGTATTACAAATTAATATTGACTATGTAGGTCAAGACATAAGAGAAAAAGAGGTAAGTGGTTTTGGTTTAACAAATATTTATGATAATTTAAATTTGTTTTTTGCAGGTGATTACTCAATTGATTTCAATGAATCAGATAAAAAGTCAGTTAAAATTAAATTAAGCTACGTGTAAATGGAGAATCGTATTAAAGCTATAATTGTTGAGGATGAAAAACTAGCAAGGCAAAGATTAAAAAAGCTCTTAATGGATCATCAAGATTTCATTGAGGTAATTGGCGAAGCAGATAATGGTGAAGATGGAGCAGACCTAGCAAATAAGCTGCGTCCTGATGTTATTTTCTTAGATATTCAAATGCCAATACTAAATGGTTTTGAAATGCTAGACTATTTAGAGTACAAAGCCAATGTGATATTTACAACAGCTTTTGAGGAGTATGCAATAGCTGCTTTTGAGGCAAACTCAATAGACTATGTTTTAAAGCCAATAAAAAAGGAACGATTAGCTCAGTCAATAGATAGGCTCAGAAACTTGAAAGTGGATAGAGGCACAGAAGATATTGATAAAATGCTAGAGGTTATTGCTAATTTAAAGGAAACCACTAGTGCGAAAAGAGATAGTATTGCTGTTAGTGTTGGAGAAAAAATAGTTTTTGTAAAGTTTGATAATATTAATTTTTTTAAGGCAGAGGATAAATATGTTTTTATTCATACAGATAACAACCAAAGGCATATTATTGATTATTCCTTAACTAATTTAGAAAAAAAACTGCCGTCTAATTTTACTCGTGTTCATAGAGCTCATATATTAAATATGGATAAGGTGAAAGAAATTCATAAAGGATTTAATGGTAAATATATTTTCATAATTAATGATGTTGAAAAGACCCAAATTACATGTGGGACGTCTTATATTCGTTCCGTTAAAGAAAAAATCAAGTTTTAATATTATATTCATATTGCAACTCAATTAAAGTAATGGCGTAAAAGCATATAGTTTTTTAATGAATTATGAATAACACAAAACCATACATACTTTTCTTACTCAGCATAAGTTTAATGATGGCATGTGCTAAAAAGGTGCCTTTAACTGATACCGTTCAAAAAAATGAAAGGTTGTATCATCAGTCAGTCCCATTTTCTGGAATAGCTTATAGTAGTTACTCTAATGGTAATCCATATATGGAGGAAGAATATAAAAATGGCTTACGTCATGGCTATAAGATGATATGGTACTTGAATGGTGAAAAAAAATTAAAAGAAGAGTATCAAGAAGGTCAGTTGCACGGCAAACGAATAGAGTACTTTGAAAGTGGAAAAATTAAGACGGAAACTACTTTTTCAGAGGGTATAGAGAGTGGAGAATATATTGAGTATTTTGAAAATGGCAAGAAGAAACTCGTAGTCGATCGATCTAGTCATAAAACTTTCTATAACAACTAAATATTAAATCAGTTTAAAATCTTTTGATAAATCTTTATTTTAGCGTTCATTCAAATTATAAAATAATGAAGCGCTTAAGTTCTATATTTTCTCTCGGCTTAGTCCTCTTAGTTATTTCCTGTGGTGGAGGTGAAAGTGCGGGTATCATTTATTTCGATTCAGCCAAAACAAAAAAATGGAAAGAGACGATTCAGTTAGAAGGAGGTATCCAGCAGGTAATCCATTATTATGAAAGTGGGAAGAAACGTAAAGAAGTACACTTTAGCGGTCCAAAATTACATGGGAAATACGGTACATGGTATGAAAGTGGACAGGTTGAGGCCGAAAAAGAATATAAAGATGGGTTTAAAGAGGGACTTCATAAGGCATATTATGATAATGGACAATTAAGTTCTTCTAAAGGTTTTAAAGATGGTAGACTAGAGGGGGAATCTAAGTATTATTATATCGATGGTAAGCTTTGGTTAGAGGAAGTTTACAGTAAAGGAGAATTGAGTAGCCATAAGCGCCACTAGCACCCTTCCCATGCGTTTTATAGTTCTAATAGTCATTAGTATTGTTTTTTATGCTTGCAGTGATTTGAGTGCACCGACAAGTATAGTATCTGATGTAGATGTAGAAAATACAGAAATTTATGGAGGAGTTGTTTATTACAACAACGCACCTTATTCAGGTACAAGAATTAAAAAATATGATAATGGTAAGTCTTATTGGAAAGTTGATCTTATTGAAGGGCGTAGAAATGGGCATTATGAAGAGTGGTTTAAGAGTGGTGCCTTGCGTGTATTGGAAAACTATGTTTCAAATAAGAGACATGGTAGAAGTGAGACATTTTGGAATATAAGTGATGAAAATATTAATCCAATTAGAGCTAAAGGGGATTATGTTCATGGCTTGAAGGAGGGGGAGTGGCATTTTTTTTATGCAAATGGTCAACTTCACTACAAGGACCGTTTTAAGAAGGATCGCCGTATATTAGAAGGATCGTATACTTTTTATTTTCCGAATGGAGGTTTAAAAAATGTCATTAGTTATCTAAATGGTAAGCCGCACGGTAAATGGGTTTATTATCATGAAAATGGAAAGATTAAATCCGAGTTGGATTATAAAGAAGGTGAGGAGCACGGACTGTTTCAAATATGGTATGACAATGGCCAATTGATGCGTAAAGAGAATTTTATAAATGGGAAAAGAAAAGGATTGATGGAGCTATTTGATAGAAATGGACAGCTGCGTCAGCAAAAGACCTATCTCTAATGTAATTTTAATTTGCTGCCAACCTTAATCATATTTGATTTAAGCCTATTGAGGCGTTTTAGCTCATCAACGGTAATTTGAAATGAGCGACTTATACTGTAAAGTGTATCTCCCTTTTTTACAGTGTAATATTTAGGGCCTTTTTGTTTATGTCGTTTCTTCTTTCTTAAAGATATTTTTTCTCCTTTATTAGCAACAAAATTTGCCGGTTTTTCATTTCTTTTAACTAAATACTTGGTCTTAATGCCATACTTGTGTGCAATTTCATGTAAGGTTTCATTACCATCAGCATGATGCCAATTATGAGGACATTGTCGCTTCTTTTTTTCCAAGAATATAATATCTCCTTCCTTAGGCTGATAGTCTTTATTCCAATTATTTATTCTAGCTAACTTTCTTAAGGAGATGTTGTTCTTATGAGCTATTGATAATGTTGATTCTGTAGATTTTGCAAAATACACTCTTAATCCATTAATGTTGCTAGCAAGGATGTTGTAATGAATATCTCCTTTGTCATATAAATATAATTCATGCTCATTTATTAATTTGATTAAAAGCTCAGGATATTTTGGATTAGTTGCATAACCTGCTTTTTTTAAACCATGCGCCCATGACACGTAATCGTCTTTTTTTAGGTCAAATAATAAAGAGTAGCGCTTCTTTCCAACTAAAAAATTTGAATGATCCAGGTATGATTCATTGGCCGATTTATATTTTCTAAAACATTCTCCTTTTGCATCATCGTCATGATAGACTTTTGGCCCAGTCCAATCTTTGTGACACTTAATGCCAAAGTGATTATTGGCATCTATTGCCAGTTTAGAGTTGCCGGATCCACTTTCTAAAATTCCTTGAGCAAGTGTTATACTAGCAGGAATACCAGAGCGTTTCATTTCGTGAATAGCTATGTCTTTGTATCTTTTAACATAATCTTCAGTGCTTAATTTCTGACTAAAACACTGTTGTGCAATTAGTAAAAAAAGACTTATAGTTAGTAAAGTTCGCATCATTTTACGCGCAATATGCTAATTCCATCTCGAATGGGTAAAATTAAATTTTCAACTCTAGAGTCAAGATGCACCTTTCGGTTGAAGTCGTGTATTGCTTGAGTATCTTTATCTTTTTTATCATTTAGTATTTTTCCGCTCCAAAGAACATTGTCTACTAAAATAATTGCCCCAGAATTTAATTTATCGATAATCAAGTCAAAATAAACTGCATAGTTTTGTTTGTCAGCATCAATAAAAATTAGGTCGAAACTCATATCTAGTTTGGGTATGATGTTTTTTGCATCACCAATATGTTGTGTTATAAACTGATCTAGTCCGCTTTCCTTAAAATAATTTAGGCAAAGGCTATGGAGCTCCTCATTAATATCTATAGTATGCAAATGACCGCCCTTAATTAAACCTTGGGCTAAACAAATAGCCGAGTATCCAGTATATGTCCCAACCTCTAAAACGAATTTTGGTTTTATCATTTTCGAAATCATACTCAAAAACAATCCTTGTGGATGTCCTGATAGCATTTGAGGTAATAGTGCTTTTAAGTGTGTTTCTCTTGATAAACTTTTCAATAATGGAGTTTCTTCCTGCGAGTGCTGGTCAATATAATTTGATAGTTTTTGATCTAAAAAGTCCATGATTTAAGCACCTAAAATTAATGAAAATAAAATGTAATTTTATGCGTTGATTAGCTTAGCATGCGCATACTTATTTTACTGAATGTATTTTTTTTATTGACTTTAGCTTTAGCTCAAGATATAGCAATTGGTGAATGGCGGACCCATCTACCATATAAGTCTGGCTTGAGTGCAGTTGAGACAGCCCATAATATAAGTTGCGCAACTGAACTTTCCCTTTTTTCCTATGACCTAGAAGACAATAGTATTGATACTTATTCGAAAATAAGTGGACTTTCAGGAATAGGCATACAGAAGTTGGCATATGATTCAGATAAAAATATGCTTATGGTTATTTACAGTGATGCTAATATTGATCTTGTTTTTGCTGATGATATTTATAATGTATCAGATATTCAGCGCAAGCCAATGGTGGGTCAAAAGCAGATTAGGTCAGTGTTTTTTGATCAAGGTTTGGCGTATTTATCTTTTAGCTTTGGTTTAGTTATTATGGATATTGATAAAAAGGAAATCAGGGATACCTATATAATTGGAAAGAATGGAACCCAAATAAATGTAAATGCTAGTTTGATTTACAATGACTCTATTTTTGCTGCATGTGCTGAGGGTATAAAAAAGGGAGATACATCCAATATTAATTTATCGAACTATAACTTTTGGGATGCATTTACAGAAGAACAAGGTGTGTATGGGGAATGTCAAAATTTACTGATATGTAAGGATACCTTGTATATGCGTTCAAATGACTCAATATTTTTCTATGATAATGTTAAATGGCAATTTTATTACGCATCAGATTGGACTATTGAAAAGATGAATACTTCTTATGGAAGCTTGTTTTTTACTGAATATGAATATAATTCAAATGGTGGTGTTTCAAATGTGCGGGTTGCTGAGTTAAATAATGGCAATTGGAATTACTTTGAGGGTAGTAAGCTATACAGACCTATTGAGGCTATGCGGGATAGAGATGGTCAGCTCTGGATTGTTGATAATTGGCAAGGCTTGGTAAAATATACTGGAGGGAGTTATCAGTACATCGTTCCCAATGGACCAACCACCACAGATGTATATGAGATCCACGCTTCTAATGATGAGGTATGGGTAGCCCCCGGTGGCATTGATCAGAGTTGGTATTATCTCTATAAAAGAGTTGGTATTTACTCATTCAAAGAAGGTGAATGGGATGCGCATACTAAATATACTTGGTCGCCACTTGATAGCATGTTGGATTTTATTTGTGTCGATAGAAGCCCAATAAGTAAACATCTTTTCTTTGGCTCATACGGCGGTGGTTTACTTGAGTATGAAGGCGCTGGAGTGTTTAAAATACATAAAGAGAATAGTAGCTTGCAAGCAATAACTGGAGAGCCAGGCTCTTACAGAATTTCGGGTTTAGAGTTTGATGCAATAGGGAACTTATGGGTTTCTAATTATGGGGCGGATAGACCTATATCTGTATTAGAGCCTAATGGGGCATGGACTTCCTTTAAACCAACGGTAAGCATTCCCTCAAACTATGTCAGTGATCTTGTTATTGATGATGCAGGGCATAAATGGGTTGTGCTTCCAAGAGGTGGTGGTATTTTAGTTTTTGATGATGGTGGTACTTTGGATGATGTATCAGATGATCGATATCGTAAACTTTCAAAAGGAGTAGGGAGTGGTAATTTGCCTAGTGTGGATATATATTCCATTGCAAAAGATAAGGATGGAGAAATTTGGGTTGGTACAGGAGAAGGTATAGCAGTATTTTATTGTCCGGAATCAATATTTAGCCAAAGTGGATGTGATGCTCAACAGATTACGGTTGAGCAGGATGGCTATATTGGTTATCTTTTTGAAACGGAAGAAGTAAGAAGTATAGCGGTAGATGGAGCTAATCGAAAATGGTTTGGAACTACTAATGGTGTTTGGTTAATGTCAGAATCTGGAACAGAAGAGCTTCTTAGATTTAATGAAGAGAACTCATTTTTGTTATCTAACAATATTATTGATATTGGTATTAATGATGTAACGGGTGAAGTTTTTTTTGGTACAGACCAAGGGATGATCTCTTATAAGAGCACTTCGACAGGAGGTGAGCAAGTGCACTCGGAAGTTTTTGCTTATCCCAATCCTGTTTATGCTCACTATACAGGTACAATTGCTATTAAAGGACTAGTGGATGATGCAAATGTCAAAATAACAGACCTTAGTGGCACCTTAATATATGCAACTACTGCTCTTGGAGGGCAGGCTATATGGGATGGAAAAGACTATAATGGTGTGAAAGCACAAACAGGTGTTTATTTGATTTGGAGCACTAATAGGGATGGTAGTGAAACGGAGGTTACTAAACTTTTAATCTTTAACTAATGGAGGCCAATATTGAGTTGAATGGACGTAAAGTGCAATTGGACTTAAGCTCTCCTATTGACTTAAGTCGATCCATGAAGTCTGGCTCAGGTAGTAGTCTAGCATTTTATGCGCCAGATATTCAAATAGAACCTATACAGGTTGGATCGTTTATTGGCAGCACAAGTCAAGGGAGCTCAGTAAATACCAATATTATTAAATTTAATCCTCATGGTAATTGTACACATACAGAGAGTGTTGCTCATATATCAAGTTTAGAAAAACCTATAAACCAAGTTTATATTAAGCCAATTATGTTGTGTTATTTGCATAGCGTTAAGCCTGAATTAGTAGGGGATGATTTGGTGGTTAAAAAAAACAGTATTGCTCACCTAAATTTTAATGAAATGGAAGCCTTGATTTTAAGAGCAAATCCGGCAAGCAGCTGTTTTTCAGGTTCTAATCCGCCATATATTGATTCAGGTTTATGTGATGTTTTGGTGCAAAATAACATAGAGCATTTGCTCACAGACTTACCATCCGTTGATAAAGAAGAGGATGGAGGTAGTTTATTTGCACATAAAGCTTTTTGGGTTTATGATAAACCAAATATAGGGCCTAGGCTAAATGCCACAATAACAGAGTTGTTATCTATACCTGACATCAATGATGGATGGTATGCCTTGACCTTGCAGGTAATGAATTTGGAAAACAATGCTGCGCCAAGCCGTCCAATTCTTTATCCTTTATTTTGAATATTTTTCCTCGTTAAGTTTTTTGATAATATGTTGAGGAGGTCGAGATCTTAAATGCTCCCGCAAAGAAGAAAAGATGATTTTACAATCAGGTAGATTTTTTTGTAAGCCTTGAACTTGATCATTTTCTAAATGATTTCTGCTTATGTCTAGACAATCTAAATGAGTCATTTTACTCAAAAGCATCAAAGGTATTTTGAAGTTTAAGCTTGGATTAAATGCCAAGTTTAACTTTTTTAATGATGTCAATTCTATAATGCCTTTTGGAAGCGCTTGTAATTCATTGGCCATTAAATCTAGGCTTCGCAACTTATTTAAGTTCGAAATATTCTTTGGCAACTCTGAGATTAAATTGTTTCGAATAAATAGAACTTCTAGACTTTTAATTTCTGATATACTTTCTGGAATAGATGTAATGACATTGTCATTTAGATGTAAAACTTTCAAATCTTCAAGAAGACCGATACTTTCTGGGATTTTATTGATTTTGTTGGTAGAATTATTAATAAAATCCCCATTAATAATTAGTACCTCTAAAGCTGTCAATTCACCAATCCAATTTGGGATTTCTGAGATTTTGTTTTTTTCCAACGATAAAAACTCAAGCTTGCTTAGGTTTCGAAAAAAGGAAGGAAAAGTATTCAACTTGTTCCATGAGAGTTCAACCACTCTTAGGTTTCTCAAATTTTTAAAACTTTCAGGCAGAGACTTAATATTGGTGCCGGAAATAACTAAAGTATTTAGCTGAGTTAGTTTTCCCAAACTTGAAGGAAGTTTTTCTAATGAAAAATAATCTCCCTTGTTTTTATCAAAACGAATTTCAATCGATTTTAGCTCGTTAAGATCTCCTATAGAATTTGGAATTGACTTTATATGAGTACCAGCCATGTCAAGATGCTCTAAGTCTTTAAGTAGACCGATTTCCTCACATAAATTTTGCTCTGGTAAATAGCAAATCCGCAAATTCTTTAAATGGCAATTGGATAAATTTTCAAGGCTGATTTTTAAATCCAAATCCCTATTGTAGCTTAAATCCAAGGATCGAAGGTTTTGTAGATTTTTAACCCCTTCATCTATTACATAAATATTGTTTCCTTCAAGATTAAGGGATTTGACTTTGCTTAGCTTATAAAAAGATTCAGTTAGTTTATTAATATAATTATAAGAGAGGTCTAAAGCTTCTAAAGAAGGCAGATTTGCCAAAAATCCAAATATTTGTTCAAAGTTCAAATGAGGGTTTCGCTTAAGATTTAAAGACTTTAGTTCTTTTAGTGTGCTTAAATCCTTCGAAATACTCATTAATTGGTTGTGAGAAAGGTCTAAGTGTTCTAGTTTCTTTAAGCGCTTAATGCTGGGAGGAATTTCCGTGAAATAAGATTTGCTTAAATCTAATTGCTTTAGATTTTCTAGGGTTTCTAACTTTATAAAGGTATTGTCTAAATTAAGTTTTCGACACTTAGATAGTTTTAAGTATTCTAGATTTTTGAATTCCTGAATTTGATCTGGTAAAAAGTGTATGTCTTGCCCTGATAGGTCTAAAGCTAGAACCTTATCTGCCTGCTTAAGTGCGTCATTGAGGTCTTGGAAGTACTTTACATTTTTTTGTTGAGAAAATAAGCTTGTAAAACCTACAAGTATAGATGCTAATATCCAATATTTTATTTGAAGCGATCTTTCCATTGTTCGTTAAAGGATTTTTTTGGGAATTTTAATTCAGCTCTATTTTTTGTCCAAGTATTTTTAAATATTAGTTTGAAGCCAAATTGTTTGATTTTTGATGGAATCAAATTAATTAGTTTTCGACTCAACATGGTCTTTTTCCAAAAATATATGCCCCATTTTTCTTGCATTGGGCTTAGCCCATCATTAACAGCATGTTTTCGATTTTTCATGAGTAATTCATGAATGTTTATTTTTACTGGGCATACCTGAGTGCAGTTGCCACAAAGGCTTGAAGCAAAGCTAAGGTGTTTAAACTCCTCCATTCCTTTATAGTGTGGAGATATTACAGATCCAATTGGCCCTGAATATGTGGTTCCATAAGAATGGCCTCCGATGTTTTGATATACTGGGCAGGCATTTAAGCATGCACCGCAACGAATACAATAGAGCGATTCTCTCATATCTGCTTTAGCCAATAAGTCTGATCTGCCATTGTCGAGTAGTATTACATACATTTCTTCTGGTCCATCAATTTCATCTGGCTTTTTAGGGCCAAAAAATAAAGTATTATAGGCTGTTATTTTTTGCCCTGTACCAAAAGTTGCCAAAAGTGGCCAAAAGTGTGCAATGTCTTTTAAATTGCTTACAATCTTTTCAATTCCTATGACTGCAATGTGTGTTTTTGGATAAGCCGTAGTTAATCGGGCATTGCCTTCATTTTCTGTAATAGCAATAGCACCTTCATCTGCTATTATGAAATTTCCACCAGTAATACCTATTTCAGCATTTAAATACTTGTCTCTTAAAATATCTCTTGCAATCAAGGTTAACTCTTCTGCACTTGCATTTAATGGGGTGCCAAAACGCTCATTGAAAAGTTTGCCGACATCATCTTTAGATTTATGCATTGCTGGGGTAACTATATGGTATGGCTTTTCACCTAGTAGCTGTACTATGAATTCTCCCAAGTCAGTCTCAAAAACCTCTGTGCCCATCTTTTCTAAGTAATGGTTAAGTTCAATTTCTTCAGTGGTCATAGATTTTGACTTAACAATACTCTTTGCCTTCTTTGCTTTTACGATCTTTTGAATTTCTCTTAGAGCTTCATCTTTATCTTTAGCCCAAATTACTTTTCCTCCATTTTTAGTAAAATTAGATTCAAAGCGTATTAGTGTTTGATCTAGATCCTCAATAGCGCGCCACTTAATAATCTTCGACCTTTCTCTAGCCAAATTTAGATTAGCATATTGTTTAACGCCTTTATCAACTGTTTGGTCGTATTTGGAGATATTGAACCTGATTTTATCTCTATGTTCAATGCTTTCAGCTTTTTGTTGGCTGTCAGTTAAAAAAATAGCTTGTGTTTCTAGCATTTGCAACCCCCCTTGTGAGGTCAAAAATAATACAAAATAAGCCAACCGTGAAATTCCAAAAAAGTTGATTTTGTTATGTTGCTAAAATAATGCTGTTTATATCTAGCATAAATGTGGAAAACTTCCAATAATATTAAGGTTAATGAGGCCTTTTAGTTGTATCTTCGTAATTGTTAAAAATTAAATAAAATAATAATGTCAACAGAGGTAGAAAAAAAAGAGTATGGTGCTGGTAATATTCAGGTCTTAGAGGGCTTGGAGGCAGTGCGAAAAAGACCGGCTATGTACATTGGTGATGTGGGTGTTAAAGGCTTACATCATTTGGTTTATGAGGTGGTTGATAACTCGATTGATGAGGCATTGGCAGGGCATTGTAACAATATTTGGGTTGCAATTAATGAAGATAACTCTATCACAGTTAAAGATGACGGGAGGGGTATTCCAACAGATATTCATCCTAAAGAGAAGAAGTCTGCTTTAGAGGTGGTTATGACGGTTCTACATGCGGGAGGTAAGTTTGATAAGGATACTTATAAGGTCTCTGGTGGTCTTCATGGAGTTGGTGTTTCTTGTGTGAATGCACTTTCGGAGGATTTAAAGGCAGAAGTGCATCGCAATGGTAAAGTTTTTGTACAAGAATACTCAAAGGGTATTCCTAAATATGATGTAAAAGAGGTTGGAGAAACTCAGCTTAGAGGTACAACAGTTCATTTTAAGCCTGATGCAAGCATATTTATTACTACAGAATATAATTTTGAAACTCTTTCTGCAAGAATGCGTGAGCTTTCATTCTTGAATAAAGGTATACGCTTATTTATTGAGGATCGACGAGAAAAAGATGATGAGGGTAATTATTTGAGTCATGAGTTCCATTCAGAAAATGGGCTGGTTGGTTTTGTTGAATACTTAGATGACACAAGAGAGAATTTATTGAATGAACCAATATATATTGAGGGAGAGAAAGACGGTGTTCCTGTAGAAGTGGCGATTCAGTACAATACCTCTTACAGTGAAAATGTGCATTCTTATGTCAATAACATTAATACCATTGAAGGGGGTACCCATATTTCAGGATTTAGACGGGCTTTAACTAGGGTTTTAAAAAGCTATGCGGACAAGTCAGGTCTTTTGACAAAATTAAAGTTTGATATTAGTGGGGATGATTTTAGAGAAGGGTTGACAGCTGTCGTTTCAGTTAAAGTTGCTGAGCCACAATTTGAAGGCCAGACAAAAACCAAGCTTGGTAACTCAGAAGTTTCTGGAGCTGTTGAAGGTTGTTTGTCGAAAGCTTTGAATATTTTTCTCGAGGAGAACCCCAAGTCTGCTAAAGGAATCATTTCAAAAGTAGTTTTAGCGGCACAAGCCAGAAATGCGGCACGTAAAGCAAGAGAAATGGTTCAGCGTAAAGGTGTCTTATCTGGCTCAGGCTTACCTGGTAAGTTGGCTGACTGTTCATCTAAAGATCCAGAGCAATCGGAGATTTTTCTTGTAGAGGGGGATTCTGCTGGAGGTACAGCTAAGCAAGGCAGAGATCGTCATTTCCAGGCAATATTACCTTTAAGGGGTAAAATTCTGAACGTAGAAAAAGCCATGGAGCACAAGATTTATGAAAATGAAGAGATTAAAAATATTTTCACAGCGCTTGGTGTTTCAATGGGAACGGAAGAAGATGATAAGGCACTTAATATTGAAAAATTAAGGTATCATAAGATAGTAATTATGACGGATGCCGATGTTGATGGTAGTCATATTACAACCTTGATCCTGACATTTTTCTTTAGATATATGAAGGTGCTTGTTGAGCATGGGTATATTTATATCGCTGCTCCTCCTTTATATTTAGTTAAGAAAGGAGCACAAAAAGAATATTGTTGGGATGACAATGACAGAGATCGTGTTATTGAGAAGTTAGCCAATGGTGGTAAAAAAGATGGTATTCATGTTCAGCGTTACAAAGGTTTGGGTGAAATGAATGCGGATCAGCTATGGGAAACTACCTTGAGTCCAAGTACTAGAACTTTGAGGCAAGTGACTATTGAAAGTGCTGCAGAGGCAGATTATGTATTCTCAATGTTAATGGGAGATGATGTGCCACCACGTAGAGAGTTTATTGAGTCGCACGCTAAGTATGCCAATATTGATATCTAAAAATTGAAGCCAATCCGAAAGACATACGGATTTGGGTTTCGACTGTGTACATCATAAAAAATATCATAGAGGAAGCTTATATAGCTTCCTCTCCCATTTTGGCCCGATTGGTAACCTAGTCCAAGATATAAAGCACTTACCGTTTTTCTATTTAGCTCAATACTTCCTGTGCTTGGGTCAAATGTTGGAACATCATAATTTAAGAATTCAAGTTCAGCGTGTTGAAAGACGTTGTCAACAAGATAATAGCGTTCAAAAATATTTGCGCCATAAATATTTGTAGAATATCGATCAAAGCCACCATTGTAAGCATAGCTGTAATAAATGTAATTTAAACCTAGCCCTGCTTGGCACTTTTCATGAAAAAAATAAGCTACAGTTGGTGTTATTTCTATATAAGTTACATTGCTAATATTTAGCCCTAAATTTCCACCATACCTTAGGTTTTCTTTATTGAAGCCTTTTTTTGATGTTTCTTTAGAACGGTCTATGGTGCTACTGCCCGGCTGAGCTAGTGCGGTTAAGAAAAGACACAAGGATGTTATTAAAAGACTTAGTCTGGCCATATTTTTCCTGGGTTTAAAATATGATTAGGGTCAAATAATGTCTTTATTCCGCGCATTAAGGCCAACTGTTTCTCTTGAAATATGATAGGTAAGAACTCTTTTTGCACAAGGCCAATGCCATGTTCTCCAGATATTGTGCCTTTAAGTGCTTTTACTTTTTCAAAAATAGCAATGATTCCCTTTTTGACTTCATTATTCCAAGCCTCTTCGCTTAGGTCGTCCTTAAGTATATTTATATGGAGATTTCCATCACCTGCATGGCCATAGCAAACACTTCGAAAGCCAAACTTTAGGCCGATTTCTTTTACAGCAATAATTAGTTCTGCCAAATGAGCTCTAGGCACAACAGTGTCCTCTTCTTTGTATATTGATTGTGCTTTAACAGCTTCGCCCACAGATCTACGTAACTTCCAAAGGCTTTCTTTTTGTTGATTATTATCAGCATATAAAATATCACCACACTCAAAAGGGTTTAAAGCATCCATTATAGTTTCACATTCCTTATGTAGTGTGTTTTCGTCATTGCCATCTACCTCAATTAATAGCTGTGCCTCCATATTTTGATCTATGGGGAAAGGAGATTCGTCCAAAAATTCCACTGCATAGTTTATAGCATCTTTCTCCATGAGTTCTAGGCCAGAGGGCGTGACATTTTTCTGAAAAATAGCTTTAACTGCCTTGCATGCATCTTCTAATTTTCTGAAAGGAACAAGCATTAAAAGGTCTCTAGTTGGTTTTGGAATAAGTCGAAAAACAATTTTAGTAACAACACCTAGCGTTCCCTCACTTCCAATCATTAGTTGGGTTAAATTGTATCCAGTGGCATTTTTTAAAACATTGGCTCCCGTCCAAATGATTTCTCCACTCGCTAAAACGACTTCTAAATTTAATATATAGTCCTGAACAACGCCATATTTCACAGCCTTCGGGCCTCCAGAGTTTTCTGCAATATTTCCTCCTAAAAAACAGGAGCCTTTGCTAGCAGGGTCGGGTGGGTAAAATAGGCCTTTTTTTTCAAGAGACTCTTGAAAAACCTGCGTGATAACGCCAGGCTCAGCAGTCGCTTGAAAGTTCTCTTCATCTATATCTAAAATAGCGTTAAAGTTTTCCATACTTAGACAGATGCCTCCGTAAACAGGTAAGGCTCCACCACTCAATCCAGTACCTGCTCCTCTTGGCGTAACAGCTATATTTTCTTTATTACAATAGCTTAATATTTTAGAAACTTGTAGAGTGTTTTGAGGTTTTAGGATAAGCTCGGGTTCAAAATATAAATCCTCAGTCTCATCTTTTCCATATATTTCCTTGCTTTCTTTATCCATCAAGATGTCTTTCCTATCTAGAATTGAATAGAAGTAATTAAGATGTGGCTTTGAGAGCTTAGTATACATATATTGCCCAATTGTGTTTAACAAATTTACACTTTGCAGAATTATTTTTAATGCTGTGGTGCTTTTATTATTTTTGCTCACCGACAAATAGATGTATCCATGATTCGATTCTTGCTACTAAACCTAATTACATTACATTTTATATTTTCATTAAGTGCACAAGGTGAAAGGGAAATAACTCTAGAAGAGATATTTTATACACCTTCATTTGCTGCTCAGACAGTGCGTGGTATGAATTTCTTAAAAAGTGGCGATTACGCTGTTTTGGAGCGATCATTCTATGGTATGCCAAACATTATACAGTATGAGACTTCGAGTGGAATAGCTATGGATACTATTTTCAGAGGTAGAATGTTATTGCCTGATGGGGCAGAGCGACCTATAGCTTTTGATTCCTATGTTTTAAGTAAAGATGAATCAAAGATTTTGTTGGCTTGTAATATGACTAGACAATATAGGCATTCGTATTTGGCTGATTATTATGTCTGGGATAGAGACTTTGAGACTTTGGCGCCCTTAACTTTAAAAGGAAAAGTTATAGCTCCTCACTTTTCTCCTGATGGCTCAAAGATATCGTTTGTGTTTAAAAACAATTTATACATTAAAGATTTTGAAACAGGTGAAGAATATGCCGTCACGACGGATGGGGAGAAAAATGAGATAATAAACGGTGTTGCTGATTGGGTATATGAAGAGGAGTTTATTCGAGTAAGATATCACGATTGGTCTGTAGATGGAAAGCATCTAGCATATATAAAGTTTAATGAAAAAGAAGTTCCAGAGTTTACTATGCAGCGATATGGTTCATTGTATCCCGAAAATATAAAGTTTAAATATCCTAAGGCTGGAGAGAAAAACTCTACCGTAAGTGTGCATATGTACAATGTAGACTCTGCAATAAATGTGAATGTTGGATTAAGTGGTAGCTCAGATCAGTATATTCCTCGAATAAAATGGACAAAAAATCATTCCAAACTAGCCATATTAAGGATGAATCGTCATCAAAACGAATTAGAAATGCTTTTCGCAGATGCACATAAAGGAGCTGTTACGAGTATATTGGTTGAGCGAAACAAGCGCTATATAGATATTAATGATCATTGGATGTTCTTAAATGATCAAAAGCATTTTCTATGGGTAAGTGAAATGGATGGGTATAAGCATGTTTATCTATATGATATAAGTGGTAAACTTGTCAGGCAAATTACAAAAGGGGAATTTGATGTTACAGATGTTTATGGTTATGATTCTAGAGAGCAAAAGCTCTATTATCAGTCATCAGAAGAAACCGCTTTAGAGCGCTATGTGTATTCTATTGATATCAAAGGTAAAAACAATAAAAAGTTGGGAGAGTATATAGGATGGTGTTCGGCAAAATTTAATAAAACCTTTGATTATTTTGTTCACACACACTCTGATGTAAGTTCGCCCTACAGGGTAACTGTTAATATGAGTTTAGATGGTTCAGAGGTTCGTGTTTTAGAAGATAATGAAGGCTTAAAGGAGCTTTTAAAAGACTACAGATTGTCTTATCCTGAATTTTTTAAGTTTAAAACTTCAGAGCAAGTAGAGCTTAATGGATACATGATTAAGCCTACTGATTTTAATCCAAGAAAAAAGTATCCCGTTTTAATGTATGTTTATGGTGGACCTGGTTCCCAGATGGTGAAAAATCAGTGGAATCATCAGAGTTTATACCATCAATATCTTGCAAACATGGGTTATATTATCGCCTGTGTTGATAATAGAGGAACTGGAGGAAGAGGAGAGGAGTTTAAAAAGTCAACCTATCTGAATCTTGGTAAATATGAGACCATTGATCAAATTGAAGCGGCAAAGTATTTAGCAAACTTGAGCTATGTCGATAAGTTTAGAATTGGAATTTGGGGATGGAGCTATGGTGGTTATATGGCGGCACTTTGTATGACTAAAGGGGCTGATGTGTTTAAAGCAGGTATAGCAGTGGCTCCAGTATCAAATTGGAGGTATTACGACACTATATACACTGAGCGATATTTGCGCACACCGCAGGAAAATCCAGAAGGTTATGATGAGAATTCTCCTGTTAATTTTGTGGAAAAATTAAAAGGGAATTTTATGTTAGTCCATGGTATGGCTGATGATAATGTGCATTTACAGAATTCAACAGCGCTTTGTACGGCATTGGTGAATGAGAATAAAGACTTTGATATCGCTTTTTATCCAGATAAGGCACATGGCATATCAGGCGGTATTACACGTCTTCATTTATTTACTAAGATGGCTAATTATCTAAAAGAAAATTTATAATAATATTAATAATTTAAACTAATAACTGTGACTCAAAATCAAGAATTTCCAACCACTCAACCTAAGGAGCTTTATATGCTCTTTTTTGCAGAGATGTGGGAGCGTTTTTCATTCTATGGAATGCGTGCTTTGCTTACTTTATATTTAACAATGCAGCTTTTTGAGCATCTTACGGATCCGGTCAAAGAAGCGAAAGCAATTGGGATTTATGCTGCTTACGGAGCATTGGTTTATGCAACTCCTTTTTTGGGTGGAATTATAGCGGATAAGCTTTTAGGATTTAGGAAGTCTGTTGTGCTTGGAGGTGTGTTGATGATGATTGGACACTTTGTTATGGCTATAGAGACTGAGTTCTTTTTATATATGGCTTTAGCTTTCTTAATCATAGGTAATGGGTTTTTTAAGCCGAATGTTTCTTCAATAGTGGGAGGCTTATATAAGGAGGGAGATCCGCGTCGTGATGGTGGCTTTACTATTTTTTATATGGGTATTAATCTTGGCGCAGCTTTGGCTCCTTTGATTTGTGGTTTTATCGGTGAAACATACGGTTGGTTTTATGGCTTTGGCTTGGCTGGAGTCGGTATGTTATTAGGCCTTATAGTTTTTTGGAGAGGTCAAGACAATCTAGAATCTAATGGGCTTCCTCCAAGTCAAGACCGATTAAATGCTAAAGTTTATGGCTTGAGTCGTGAAAATTGGGTTTATGTAATAAGTTTATTAGCTGTAGGGCTTTTTATGCTTTTAGTGGAAAACTACGAGCTTATGACTTTTATTTTACTGCCATTTGCATCAGGCGTTTTAATTTATCTTTTTGTTTATGCATTGCGCTCTGAAAAAGTCGAAAGGGAAAGAATATTTGTGATTCTCATTCTTTGGTTTTTTACCACTTTGTTTTGGGCATTTTTTGAACAAGCAGGTTCTTCGATTACTTTGTTTACTGCAGAGAATGTCGATAGATCATTCTTTGGTTTATTTGAGGTGCAGGCCTCTATTTTTCAATCAGTTAATCCAACTTTTATACTCTTGTTAGGCCCATTGTTTGCTTCTATGTGGCTGGGGTTAAATAAGGCTGGTAAGGAGCCTTCTACTCCTTTGAAGTTTGCATTAGGAATTCTTCAATTGGGTGCGGGTTTCTTGATAATGGTTATGGGATCTCAGTTTTTAAGTATTCAAGGTGATGCAGTTTTAATTCCAATGATATTTTTGGT
>CAJXBJ010000017.1 GCA_913050195.1 uncultured Saprospirales bacterium | reverse complement strand
TTTTATGTCGTAGTTCATTTTCAGCGGGTAATGCGACAGATGGTATTGATGGGGTACCAGGCGCCAATGGTGTAAATGGTACTGATGGTTCACAAGGCGGCGCAGGAGAAGAAGATAAAGGAAGCAGCCCTTGCTGCAACGAAGGCGGACAAGGGGCTATACCTTCTTACGCAGGTAGTACAGGCGGTGGTGATGGTGGTGATGGAGGAACGGAAGGAACATCCGGTGGTCTTTTTGGCGGTGGTAGCGCTCCTCCAGGAAGTCCAGGTTATTCAATAGGTGGGCCATTAGACGGTTCAGGAGGTATTGGTGGTCAAGGAAATTGTGGTTTGGTTGGACAAATTGGTTCATGCCCTGCGGGACCTGCAAATGCAGGGACTGATGGCGATGATGGCAATGATGGTGGGGATGGCGCTGATGGTGCTCATGGCCTTATTAATTTTGCCGATTACTTTTATCCAGGAAATGGAGTTGATGGTGATCAAGGAGAACACGGCGGTGCTGGCGGTGGCGGTGGCGGTGGTGGCAGTCAAGGCTGCCTATCTTCAATTGCAGAAAATAAAAATGGTGTTGGCCCCGGTGGCGGTGGCGGTGGAGAAGGCGGTGAAGGTGGACAAGCAGCTACAGGTGGAAGTGGTGGCGGTGGAAGCTTTGGAAGCTATATTTACTTTAATGGTTCAAATACCTTTATTAAGGATTGTGAATTTAATGCAGGTGCACCTGGATTTGGCGGCAAAGGGGGCTTTCCTGGTGGCATGGGCGGTTATGGTGGTCTTGGTGCTGCAGGCCAAGTAGCATGTCAAAATGGAGATAGCGGGGCTGGTGGTGATGGTGGTGATGGTGGTCAAGGTGGAAATGGTGGAGATGGACAAATGGGTGTTAGTGTAGACCTATATGAACATAGTGTCGGTATTGCAGCATCTCAAACAGACATGAAAGCAAGTGTTGAGCCTCAAATTTGGGTTGAAAACTTAGGGTGTACATTTTCAGATATCGTTTATAGCACTAATGCAAATGGCCTTGTAGAGTGGTACTTCGATGGTGGGACATATCCGCTTAATGGTGTTGGTAATAGCATTACTGTTCAATATTCAAATCAAGCCAGACACAGCATAACACTTATTGTAAATGGCGTTCCATATATGTTTACTGATTTTACTGGAATATTTAAAGATGGCACTCCCTATTTACCTGAAATACTAAGTCCCGACTCCATTATTTGTCCTGGCAATACGGCTTCATTTAATTCTTCGTATGCAGGGATAGATTATTTATGGGAAATACATGATGGACAAACAATAACCACTTCAAACAATACAAGTACAAGCCATACTTTTAATTCAACCGGTACTTTTTTAGTAAGCCTAAAAACAAAATCAGATTGCTGTGGATGGTCAAAAGCAGATTCTTTTTATGTAGAGGTTAAACCAATGCTTGCAACAGATGTGCTTATTAATGCTTCTGACTTTAACATATGTAATGGTGACTCCGTGCTTTTTGGAGCTACACCTATTAACGGAGGCGATACCCCAAGCTTTCAATGGCAATTAAACGGACAAAATATTCCTGGTGCTACAAATCAGAGCTACATGGCCTATAGTTTAAATAATGGTGATCAGGTAAGTTGCATTATGACTAGCGACTACCCATGTCCTATTAATCAAACAGCAACATCACAAGCACTAACAATATATGTAAGCAATACGCCTAATTTGACCTGCTCTGGTTCTGTCACTTATTTAGGAAACAGCACACAGTTTGTAGCTGTAGGTAGTGGAGGAACTCCTAACTATTCATATAGTTGGGATTTTGGCGATGGAGGAAGTGATACAACTGCTACTCCAAGCCACACATATGGAAGTACAGGTAGCTATAATTATACTGTAACAATTACTGATCTTAATGGGTGCAGTAACATATGCACTAATAACTTAACTGTTTTAAATGCTCCTTTAGTAAATTCAGGTTTTAACATTGATACTACTATGATATGTGGCAGCACAACAGTACAGTTTACTGACATGTCTAGCGGAAACACAACAGCTTGGAAATGGGATTTTGGCGATGGCAACACCTCTACGGATCAAAACCCACTTTACACATACTCGACACCTGGTTTCTACACAGTTACTTTAATAGCGTCAAACAGTGCATATAAAGATACTTTAATAAAGCCTAATGTTATTCAAGTGCTAACGCCAGTTAATGCCCAAATTGACGCCATCAATAATAAAGGTTGTTATCCCTTTGAAGCACAGTTTTTAGATGCAACAAATAATGGCTCTAGTTGGAGTTGGAGTTTTGGAAACGTTGGAAGTACTACAAATACCTCTACTTTACAAAACCCTAGTCATGTTTATGAGAATATCGGTGCATATGAAGTTATTCTAAATGTTTCTGCCTCTAATGGATGCTTTGGTAGTGATACCATGATAATTACTGTTGAAGAACCACCAGAAGTTGATCTCGGTGAAGATTTGTCATATTGCCCTCAAGAAAGCCTTGAGCTTCAATCACTAATAGGCGAAGACCCTAGTTATTCTTATGAATGGTCTCCTGATGAAGGTCTTAGCTGCATTGACTGTTATACAACTAGCACAACTACAAAAAAAGATCTAATATATATTCTTACCGTTGAGTCTTATCCTATGTGCTCTGCCTCTGATAGCATTTTTATTGATGCAGATACCGCACTTTGTGAGAATACTATTTTTGTACCATCTGCATTTTCACCAAATAATGATGGCATTAATGACATCCTTTATGTTAGAGCCACTAATTTACAGTCTATGAACTTTTATATATATAATAGGTTTGGGGAACTTGTATTTACAGGCTTTAATATAAACGACGGATGGGATGGGACTCAAGCAGGAGAACTCCTAAATCCTGAAGTTTATATGTATGTGGTAAAAGCAATATTTGAAGACGGCAGTCTCAGAACAGTTTATGGTAACGTAAGCTTAGTTCGCTAGATTTTTCTTATTTGATATGATTTTGGTTGAGCAAAGGCTCTAATTCCTAAATAACTTAGTGTGCTTCCTATTCCGGAGTTTTTTCTTCCTGACCATGGTGTGTATGGCGAGACCCTGTCACAACAATTCCAATAAACAGTACCGGAGTTCATTGCATCAAGAATTGGCTTTGCACTTTCATATGAATCAGAAAAAACGGCAGATGAAAGTCCGTACTCGGTATCCCGCATTAAACTTATAGCTTCTTCATCACTGGAAACCTTTTGGATACCAATGATTGGACCAAATGACTCTTCTTTCATTATAAGCATATTGTGATTGGTATCACTAATTACAGTTGGCAAATAATAATAACCTGACCTTTCCGCTACTTTACCCCCCAATAAAAGATTAGCTCCTTTTTCTATAGCATCATTAACCTGTATTTGAATAACCTTTATCTGTTCTTTTCTTGCCAAGGGTCCTATAAAGGTATTATCGTCTAGTGGGTCACCCAAAACCAAAGACTTTGCCTTATCAACAAATAAATCAACAAAAGAATCATAAAGACTAGAATGAACGTATATGCGCTCTACAGCGCAACAGGATTGACCATTATTCCAAAAAACACCCTCTATTGCAGAATCTACAACACTCTCTAATTTTTTATTATCAGCACTAACATAAAAAGGATCTTTGCCACCCAATTCAAGCTGGCAGGGTATCATTTTTTTCGCTACCTGTTCATAAATTTTTTGACCCGTCAAATACGACCCTGTAAAAAACACACCATCAATTTCCAATTCCAACAAAGCCGAGCCTACACTGCCATCACCATGAATAACTTGAATTAAATCTTCCGGCACCCCAGATTCTAAAAGCAATTCAATCATTTTATCACCCGTTTTAGCAGTATACTCAGACGGCTTGTATAAAACGGCATTACCTGCAATCAATGCAGGCACAAAGACATTAAACCCAATATTATAAGGAAAGTTCCAGGCAGAAATATTTACAACTACACCTAATGGCTCATACGAGATACTTTCCATGTGCGTTTGACTCTCATTAACCATTTCAACATTAAGGTATTTCGCAGATTCATCAATAAAAAAGTCTAGTCTAGCTAACGAGCCTTTTATTTCACCATAAGATTGTGACAATGGCTTTCCCATATCTTGAGTTAATGTTAGGGCTAAGTCATCAATATGATCTAAAATATTCTGTTTGTATTTTTTTACCCATTCAATTCTTTCTAAAAGGTTCGTTTTTTTGTTTGCCTCAAATGCTGTCTTGGCTTTTTCTAACTTATAACGAATACTTTCAGCTGTATCAAATACAAGCTCACCTATGACAGTCTCATTTGCTGGATTAATTAACTTCATCTTATGATTTTATTAAATTCAACCATTGATTAAATAGTTTTGAGGAGTCAAAAAGTTCCTCTTTACAATTATATTCAAACTCTGGATGCCATTGGACCCCTATAACCTTGCCGTCCTGTGCCCCGCTCCATTGAAAAGCCTCTATAACACCATCTTCTTTACAAGTTGCCATACACTCTAAACCTTCTCCAAGCTCTTTAATAGATTGATGATGAACAGAGTTTGTTCTAATTAAATTAGTTTTAGTGATTTTATACAAATAACTGCCTTCAACAACCTCTGTAAAATGTGTTAATTGATCATACTCTAATGCATCTCTATGCACAATACTATCTTTCCTTTGCGTAAGAATATCTTGGTAAAGACTCCCTCCAAAGTAGGCATTCATTAGCTGGGCACCTCTACATATACCAAAAACTGCTTTTTTGTTTTTTAACGCATAGTCTAAAATTTCTATCTCATATTTATCTCTATAAATATCTCCTTTCCATTTTCCAATTGGCTTTTCCCTATAGGTTTCTGGCGCCAAATCATTACCCCCTTGAAATACAAAGGCGTCCAAATCTTCTAAAAACGCATAAAGTTCTTTCTTTCTTTCAAAGTCTGGAATTAGTACAGGATATATACCTTCTTTTGAAATAAAGTTTGCCATATCCTTTTCAATAAAACACAATGTTTTCTTTCCAAAGGTTGGTCTATTAATATCCGGATACATAAATGCTGAAGACACCCCAATCCTTATAACCTTGCTCATTTTATTACATTTATATAGCCTTTAGAGGGCCTGTTCATATATTTTTTTTAAGTCTGTTATGTCTGCCTCTCGTGGGTTCGCTGGCAAACAAAAGTCTTTGAGAGCTAATTCGCTTAAATCATCCAAATGAGCTCCTTCTACACCCAATTCCGATAAATGCTCAGGAAGCTCTAATTTAGATTTAAGGGTGTGTAAATAGTCCGGAACTGCTAGTTTTGTATCCAAAGCTTTTTGAAGTTGTTCAAACTTATTTTCTAAACCTTTTGAATTATACTCCATTCCATATGGTATCATCATGCTGTTAGCCAAACCATGGTGCATATCTAAAAGTGTACTTAAAGGATGGGCTGTAGCATGAACAATACCCAAACCTTTTTGAAAAGCTACTGCTCCCATTAGGGATGCTAGAAGCATTTCCCCTCGAGCATTTGAGTCATTAGGATTTTGAACTGCCTTTTCTATTGATCTTGCTATCATTGAGGCACCTTCCAGTGCAATTCCATCTGCCATTGGGTGGTAGCCTTTGGCTAAAAATGCTTCCATATTATGCGTCAATGCATCCATGCCTGTTGCTGCTGTCACATATGCTGGCAAGCCATATGTAAGTTCTGGATCAGCAAATACTTGAGAGGCTAATAGCTTTGGTGAAAAAAGGATTCGTTTACGCTTACTTTCATCCTCAGATATTATGGCTGACCTACCCACTTCTGAACCAGTTCCTGAAGTTGTTGGAATTGTAATAAAGTAGGGCACCTCTTCAGTAACATATTTATCTCCGCCTATTAAGTCATCGTAGTCAAATAAATCTCTATGATGATTTATACTTAAGGCAATTGCTCTCGCTACATCCATACCTGCCCCTCCGCCAATACCGACAATACTATCTCTTTTAGTATTTATGTAATAATCCTTACCCTTAAGCACATCTGACTTGACAGGATTCTTATGAATATCATAAAAGACCTCAGGGTTTAACCCCTGTTTCTTTAAATCATGTTCTATCTTTTTAAAGAAATCCAACTTGGCAACAATAGGATCAGTTACTAGCAAAGGCTCTTTAAAGTTCCTATCCTTCAAATGTTTCCCTAAATTTTTAACGACTCCACACCCTATTTGTATATTGGTTGGGAATGAAAAATTAATGGCATTCTTAAAATCCTGCATAGTTTTTAATCATTAAATAATCTCAAAATAGCGTTTGTATTCCCAATCTGTTACACTTTGTGCAAATTGCTTAATTTCCCACTCTCTTGTTCTTGTAAAATGGTCTACAAAGGCTTCTCCAAATAATTCCTTGGCCACAGAAGATACTTTCATATTATTTGTTGCTGATTCTAATGAATACGGCAAACTACCATTACTAAAGTCTTTATAACCATTACCTATAGTAGCTGGCTGATCTAACTTTAAATTATGTCTTATTCCATATAGTCCTGACGCTAAACAAGCTGCCATCGCCAAATATGGGTTCGTATCTGACCCACAAACTCTTGTTTCTAGTCGAGATGACTTAGATCCTGAGCAGAGCACGCGCAAAGCCGTAGTTCTATTATCCGAAGCCCAAGTTAAGGTTGTTGGTGCCCAAGCGCCTTCTACTAAACGTTTAAAGCTATTGATGTTTGGTGCTACCATTGGCAATATGTGTGGCAAACAATAGAGCTGCCCTGCTACATAAGACTGCATAAGGTCACTCATCCCGTATTCATTCATGGGATCATAAAATAAGTTTTCATTATTTATACCATCCCATAAAGATTGGTGCACATGACCTGAACAACCGGGCATATCCATGCGCCACTTAGCCATAAAGCTAGCCATTACACCATGCTTATAAGCTATCTCTTTAACTCCTGACTTGAATAAAACAGCTCTATCTGCCGACTCAATAATATCGCCGTATAAAATAGCCGCTTCATAAACACCTGGCCCTGTTTCTGTATGTAAACCCTCTAAAGGAACATCGTAGGCCTCCATTAATTCAAAAAGATCATTGAAATAATCATTTTTAAGGCTAGACCTCAAAACAGAATATCCAAACATACCTGGTGTCATTGGCTTTGGATTAATAAATCCTTTTTGCTCAAAAGAGTCTGGGGTCTCTTCAAAATTAAACCACTCAAATTCCTGAGCAAATATGGCCTTATAACCCATATCCAAACTGTCCTTTTTTACTTTTTTTAAAAGCTTTCTGGGACATACTGATGTTGGTTCGCCTGTTTCACTTTCAAAATCAGCTAAGAAGAAAGGCACCCCCCCTTCCCAAGGTATTTTTCTGAATGTGTTAATATCAACCACAGCATGTGCATCAGGATAACCTGTATGCCAACCAGTATATAAACTATTTTCATAAGATACATCTGCACAATCCCACCCAAAAACAACATCACAGAATCCAAATCCACCACTTAATATATTGTAAAATTTATCTTTGCGAACAACCTTGCCTCTTAAAATACCATCTATATCTGTTATCGCAATTTTAACCTTAGAGGAGGGATGTTTTTTAATGTATTCTAAAATTTCTTCTTTATTCTTCATTCAATTTAATTAATAGTGCTTATTCGCTTTTGCCCAAAAAATAAGAACCATGCATAAGCAACAAACATGATTGCAAGGTAGATTATAAAAACCTCTTTATTAAATATGGCCATTGCAACTAATGCAACCGACGAGATCATAATAGCTAAGGCCGGAAAAATTGGGTAAAGTGGCACTTTAAATGGCCTTTCCATTTCAGCCTTTTCCTTTCTTAATTTAAACAATGAAAGCATTGAAATGATATAAAGTGTTAAGGCACCAAAGCAGGCAATAGTAATTATATCACCTGTTCTACCAGACAATAAAGCAATAAGACCTATGAGCGCATTTATAATCAATGCATTTGCTGGGGTTTTAAACTTAGTATGTACCTTCCCCAAAAATTTTGGCGCATAACCAACCCTTCCAAATTCAAAAGTAGCTCTACCTGCCGCCAAAACTATTCCATGAAAAGACGCAATCAAACCAATAAGGCCTATGCCAATCAATAATGTATATATAAAGTGGTCTTTCCCTAGTATTGACTCTACAGCCATTGGAAGAGGTGAATCCTGTGCTTCTCCTGCCGTATTATAAACGACTTTTTCCCAACCACCAACACCAACTGAGCTAGAAAAGGTCAATATACATAATAACACCAAGGTAAATATTGCTGAACCAAAACCCACTACCATTTTTTTCTGCGGATTTATTGTCTCCTCAGCAACATTAGCTAAACACTCTATGGCCAAAAAGAACCACATAGCAAATGGAATAGCAGCAAACACACCCCAATAACCATTAGGCAAAGCATTGGCTTTCATATTTGATAATTTAAATTCTGGTAAGGAAACACTTGCAAATAGAATAAGGCCTAATACGGCTATAACTGTAACTATGAGTTCAAAGGTTGCTGCTGACTCTACACCTAAAATATTTATAATCGTAAATATAGCATAGGCAATTATAGCTATACACAAGGTGATTAGTACTTCTTGAGTAATGGTTATACCAAATAAAACATAGCTACCTTCCATCCACGTTTCTGGTAGATATAATTTAAAATATGCCCCTATTGCTGCAGCAATAGCTGGAGGACAAAATATAAATTCAATGTTCTGTGCCATACCAGCAAGAAAACCGAGTCGCTTACCCAATGCTTCATTAGCATAAACAAAAGCCCCTCCTGCAGATGGCATTGAGCAAGCTAGTTCTGTATAGCTAAGTGTAAAGGTTACATACATAACTATAACAAAACCAGTGGCTATAGCTAGTCCTAAACTTCCCGCTTCAGCTAAACCTAAATTCCAACCAAAGTACATACCTGAAATGACGTAACCAACACCAAGCCCCCATAACATAATAGAACCTAGGCTTCGTTTTAATTGGTTTTCATCTGACATATTAGCTTATTTAAAAATATAGTCAACTAAAATATAAATAAAGGACCTAAATACATAAGCGCACTTAAAGCCCTGCTATATTATGCTTAAATATGGGTGTTTTTGGGTATCTTTAATAGGGTTGTTAGCCCTATTAATAATCTAAATTAATCTAATGGCAAGAGCTTTTCTAATAATTTTAATGACCTTTCTAACTACTCAATACTGTCTTTGTCAAAATACTTGGTGCGATTATGATAATCGTTATGCTATTATAATTATGGGTGGTCAACAAGCAAACAACACGCTTCACTATGGTTGGTATTGGGGGGATACATACCGAATGTATAAAAGATTGATTGATAAGTATTCCTTTGATTCTACAAACATCCGCTTTCTTTCATATGGTGATTCTGCTCTGGCCCATGCTAATGAAGTATATGATACAAGTAATGTTTCTAATATTATCAATGCCTATCATTGGTTAGCACAAAACTCTACTATTAATGATTTATGCTATATTTTTTGGGTTGATCATGGAAGTCCTACGGATTTCCTAGTTTATGATGGCATTATTACACATGCTACTCTTGGAACACTTACAAAAGCTATAGATGCCAAATGTGTCGCTGGCGCATACAATCCATGTAACAGTGGAGCAATTATAGATGACGTTTCTGACTCTAATGTCATAAGTATTGCTTCCGTGCTTCCGACAGAATTAAATAGTTTTGGATGGGCAGGTGCATGGACAACGGGTTTAAATGGAGGTGGCAATTCTGATTCCTCAGATTTAAATCAAGATGGCATTATTTCGTTTAGTGAAATGTTTGAATGGATATCCCCCAAGTCACTAGCAGCTGGGGAACACTGCACCTATGATGATAATGCAGATGGTATATATTCTATTTATTCAGACTTGACTTATGATCCATCATTAAGTAATTATGACGGTAATTTTGGGAAAAATCATTCATTAAGTGGCTGGAGATGTAATTATACATTTATAAAAAACAGTCAACCAAAAACTTATATACAACTAAATAATATTAATTCTGAATGTGTTATTAATATTAAAAATAGCAACTGCGCTAGATTTATTTTGTATGATTTAAAAGGTAAAATTGTTTTTGAAGATATCCTCATTTCTAAAAATGGAACAATTAGCAGAAAAATCCCTTTATATAATTTGACTAATGGCATGTATATAGCAGCTATTGAAAATGAACATGGATTTGTAAGTAAAAAAATAATTAAACAATATTAATTAATGGTAATTAAACTATTCTTTCAATTGTTTTCTCATTTCTTCTAACTCTTTTTTCAGCAACTCTTGTTCCTTTTTAAGAATTTCTAAATTCAACTGAAGTTTATCAATTATCGTTTGTTGCTCTTGAATAGCTTTAACTGTTACAGGTATTATTTTACTATAATTAACACCAAGGTTTTGGTTTTTAACATAGGCAAACTTATTCCTGTTTTTTTCATCGGTTACTTTCCAATCATGCGTTTTAACAACTTCTGGTATTACTTGAATTAAATCCTGGGCTGAAAAACCAAGATGAACCTCTTTCAAATCATCTGGTATAACTGTTTCACCAATTCTGTTTTTTTTCCACACATAGCTAATTGGCTTCAGTTTCATAATTTCATTTAAACCATAATCCAAGGATTTTATATTTTCTTTAAGAGTAATATCAGAGGTGTTTATTACGCCACTTGTAGCATATATATCATCCCATCTCTTTGTGCTACCTCCTAAATCAATACTTCCATCGTCAATTGGGTTTAAATCATGATTTATTAATAGCTCTGCTAAACCATCAACCATATATTCAATAGAGCCCATTTGAAAAGCAGAGCCACCTGAGGTTCCAACATCTACTCCAAGTGCAAAATCAATAGTGTAAACATCTCCTCCAGAATCTGTAAATGATGTACCATCATCAGAGTCAACACTGACATATCCTCCTCCAAAACTTACATAATCGTCATATACCTCTGTTTCCATAATTATGCGAGTATCTCCTTCTATTTTTAACTCTCCTGCAATTGGTCCTGTAGCTCCACTTCCATCAAATGTTAAATCATTATTACCCAATGTGATTAATGTGGAGTTTATTAAAGCTCCTCCTAGCTTAGCAGTACCTGACGACTCTGTTAAACCATTGGTGAAAGTATATGTACCTCCACCGCCTCCACCGCCACTAGGCGTTTGCCAACTAGCATTTCCATCTGCATCGGATGTAAGTACTTTTCCAGAAGCCTCATTACCATCTACTATTCTTAAAAGTTCATTACTAGATGTTGAATAAGTAATTAAAACTGCGTCCACAGTTGCTCCATAATCATAACTACCTTCATACCTAAATCTTAAAGTATAAAGATCTCCAACGGATAATCCTACAGCATAATCCGCATAATAACAATTATCACAATCAGATGTAACATTCAAAAGTGTAGAATGGACCGCATTTGTTGTTTCATTATACAATAGAACTGTTAAGTTATCAACTACACTATAATCGTCATATCCATATGCAAATCGAATATATATACTATCCATTGGAGCCGGAAACTGACCTAGTATAAGTGTTGCATATTGTTCACAACTTATACTACCAAAATCAATTACGGCCCTATTTGAAGAACAATTTGTACATGAAGTACCATCAGCATCTGTTGCTGAAATTCTCCATGAATCACCAGCTATACAATTCACATTCATATCCGTTTGATAAGGATCTGAAGAAGTACTATATGAAATGTTTCCTACTGGTTCTGAGTCAAAATCATTAGCATAAAGTAAATTAGGACCAGAACCACTTGATGGGTTTTCAAGATGTAACATTGCTGTTGGTGTTACTGTTCCTATGCCAACTTTTGAACTGTCATTAAATAAATTACTGGTTGCCGTCCAACTTGAACCATTATAATATAAAGTTTGTCCAGTTGATCCAACTGCAGCAAAACTTCCAGATGGCCCTGTAGTGCCTTGTGCGCCTGTTGGACCAGTTATACCTTGTGTCCCCTGAAGTCCTTGTATGCCTGTTGGACCAGTTATACCCTGTGTCCCTTGAAGTCCTTGTATGCCTGTTGGACCAGTTATACCCTGTGTCCCCTGAAGTCCTTGTGCACCTGTTGGACCAGTTATACCTTGTGTCCCTTGAAGTCCTTGTGGGCCTGTTGCGCCTTGTAATCCACTGACTGTTAATGGATCTACCCACTCTGTACCACTTCCCGTACTTTTCAATAAATAACCAGAAAGACCTGAACTATTAGTTGCATCATAAAATCCAGCTTCTAACCTAAAAGATCCTGCAACATGTAATAGTTCTGTGGGCGTAGTTATTCCTATTCCAACATTACCCAAATTGTCTATTAGAACCCTAACTGCTCCAGTATTTCTTAATACTATACTTCCTGAACCATAGTTATAAATTAGAAAATCTTCATTGTTATTAGATTGAATACTTCCTCTAAGATTAGACCCAACATACCAACTAATAAAAGGCTCTATCCCATCAAGTCTAACAACTTCATTTACATTTCCTTGAACATGCAATTTAGCTGATGGAATAAGCGTACCTACACCAACATTTTGAGCATTTATTTTGAATAAAAAACTAAAGATGATTAATGAAATAAGAAATAGACGCACAATACTTTCTTTTCGTTGAAAATTTTTGAATCGTCAAAAAAAAGAATTTTAATTGTAATTCTAAATCTATTAGCAAGCCAATGTAGAAAATTTAAAGCTTTGCTCCACAATACTTGCAATGCACCGCATCATATGCGTGCCCTTCAGATGAACATTCTGAACAGTTCCTAGTATTAATGTCTTCCTTTTTTGCTTGTGCTAATTCGACAGAAACTATACCGGTTGGAACTGCAATAACTCCATATCCCATTATCATTAAAATACCAGATATAAATTGACCTAATGGAGTAATCGGTACCATATCCCCATATCCTACCGTTGTAATTGTAACAATAGCCCAATAAATACTTTTTGGTATAGAACTAAAGCTGGGATTTGAAGCTTCCACTGAATACATTAAAGTACCCATAATACAAACACTAATAAGTACTGTAATTAAGAAGACAGAAACCTTATATAAACTTGTTTTCAATGCTAGCATAAGTTGCTGTGCTTCACCTAAAAATTGCACTAATTTGAATATTCTGAATATTCTCAATAATCTAAGGGATCTTATAATAATTAATGATTGTGCGCCACTAAAAAATATAACTAAATAAGAAGGCAAAATGGCTAATAAATCCACCATGCCATAAAAGCTAAAAACATATTTAATTGGTTTACCAATTAAAGTAACTCTTAGTATATATTCTATGGTAAAAAGAATAGTAAATACCCATTCAGAAATATATAAAATATGGCGAAAGTCCGCCCTTATAGCGTCTACACTTTCCAATAAAACACATACCACACTTAGTATTATGATAATCAATAATACTATATCAAAGAGTCTTCCATATTTTGTGTCAGCTTCAAATACTATTTCATGAAGACGACGCTTTAGTTGATTCATAGTAGCAATTGTACGCATTTTATATCGAAAATGTTTACACTACTTTTTTACACCAATATGAAATTCTTGTGATTTTTTTTGTCTATCACTTATGTATTTTTTCAAAGCATAAGTTGTGGAACTGAATGCAATGGAATCCCATGGAATGTCTTTTATGTCAAAAAAACGAACCTCGAGACTTTCGGGGGTTGGACCATAATTGTGGCTTTTCAACCTTGCCAAAAAGTGTATAAATACTTGAGAAACATGTGGTAAACTATATACACAATGTGGAGCAAAAATATCCACATCAGCACCAATTTCTTCCAAAACTTCTCTTGCTGCTCCTTTTTGAACATCTTCTCCTTCCTCCATAAAACCAGCTGGCAGATTCCAAAGACCATACCTCGGCTCTATTCCTCTTTTTGCTAATAATATTTTATCATCATCAATAATTAGACAACCAACTATGATTCGTGGGTTTTGATAATGAATATAGTCACAGTTTTTACAAAAATGTCTTGGTCTATGATCTCCATCAGGAATTTCATAAGCAATATTTTGACTTCCACATTGTATACAATAATTCATATCTATTGTTGTTGTCTTTTATGTTTCCATCGTCTATGAGACCAGAGCCAATGTTCAGGTTTTAATTTTACAATTTGCTCTAATGTGCTCATATATGAACTTGTAATAATACCCTCTTCACTATCCTTACTATTTTCTGAAATAGGTATGTATTTTACAGTATAATACCCCCTTTTTATACGCTGTACATCAACATAAAAAATTGTTAAATCATATTTCTTTGCATAATACTCCGGACCATGTAAACAGGCCGTTTCAATACCTAAAAAATCTAACCATATGGCCCGTTCTAAATTAGATGGACTTTGATCAGCCAATAGTATAAAACATTCAGGAGTATTGGAAGATGTGATTTTAGAAAAAACTACTCTAGTTTCTTTTATAGATGCTAAATGCATACCCATTTTAGCTCTTCCTTTTTTAAAATAATTGTCTATTAAATGATTTGACAATGGCTTATACAAACCATTACATCTATGACTCACCTGAAGACCTCCGGCTAAAACACCCCATTCCCAATTAGCAAAATGACTACCAACAATCATGAAGTGCTTTCCATCTTTATATAATTTTTCTGAAAGCTCCGGATTAAGAAACTTATACCTTTTTACCAATTCTTTTTTTGATAGAGTGACTCCTTTTAGACCCTCCACTAAAATGTCTGATAGATGTCTGTAAAAAGCTTTTGCTATTGTGCTTAATTCAGTCGATGATTTTTCGGGAAAAGCCATTCTTAAATTTGAATAAACCAATGACTTTCTATATCCAAATACGTAGTAAAGTAAATAAAATATAATATTAGAAAAGAAGTATAAAAACCAGAAAGGTAAATAGCGAAATAATTGCAAGAAAAAAATAAAAATAAAGAAGCCCAGGTAGTTCACCACTCAATCATATTTTGATTTACAAAGGTGTAAATTTTTAACGGTTCAATGTAAATAAATCGTACATTTAAAATACCCTATATTTCCTATGTTATTATTTTTCTATCTCAAATAAATAAGCACTAAATGCGAATACTATTAATAAATATATATATACTATTTATTGGTTCTCCTTTATTTGGCCAAACATACTCTATTGACCCGGGAAATATAATTAATGTAACTGGAGAAGTGGATGAAAATTTATCACATTATACGTATTTCCATAATACTGGCGATTCAGGATTAATACTAAAATGGAAACTTTTAGAAAATACTCTAGATAGCATAGGGTGGCCCGTATCTTTATGTGATTATTCTCAATGCTATGTCGGACTACCTGATTCCGGAACAATGAAAACTTTAGATACCTCTGCTTTTGGTTTTTTAAAACCAACGGTTATTCCAAATATAATCGGCACAGCTTACTGCAGTTTTGAAGTTTATTCAGCCTCTAATCCAAGCTATAGAGATACAATTAGATACAATTATTATATAAGCTACCCTTCTAGTTTAGAAGAAAATGACACCAATTTTGATATTTATTTTGACAGAAATAATATTTTTATTTCTGTAAATAGAATAATTGATAAACCATTAATGTATTCTATTTACAATTTAAAAGGACAGCTAATACAAAAAGATGTATTAAGTGAACACATTCTTATAAATACTCTAGTTAAGGGCGTATATGTTTTTTTAATTGGCGATAAGACACAAACAAAACTTTATTCAAAGCAATTTGTAAAATATTAATACAATGCGCTACCTAATATTGTTTTTTATAATGACTTATTGGAACCTATCCTTTAGTCAAATTAAAACATTAGATATTTATATACATCATGGCCAAGTACTAATGTATGATTCAATAGCTATCGATGTCACTTCATTTAACAATATAGATAGCTTTCAAGCCAAACATCTTAATTTAAAATACTCTGTAGGTGATAGTTTACTGATTAGTATTTATAACAGAGATTCTTCTAGTCATCAGCTATGTATACCTTACTTAAATTGGTTTTCAGATACCATAAAAACAGGCGATAGTTTAAATTCTAGTTTAAAGCTAAATCAATCTGGATTTTTTGTTTTAAAGGATGTTATACATAATCATAATGTTTTAGATGGAAGTATTCAAGTAGGATATAATAATAACAAATCGTTCTATTGGAACATTAGGTCCTTTAGCAGTGTAAATAGCTTAAATCCTTATAGGCCCGACTATTTTACTTTGAATACCCATTCTAAACCAGATATTGTTTATGATTCTAGCGCTGTTCCTGTTGCAAATGTAGGGGATACTGTTTTGATATTTATTGCAAATACGGGATTATCTTATCACTCATTACATTTTCATGGCTTCCACTCAGAAATTCTTTTTTCGTCTAAATTTTCTAATCATTCAGGTAGATTAAAGGACACTTTTCCAATATATCCGAAACAAAGTCTGATTTTGCGAATGGTTCCAGATAAAACAGGTATTTATCCTGTACATGATCATAATCTATTGGCTGTTACTGGTGGTGGTATTTACCCAAATGGAATGTTTATAAGCATGAAAATTAATGGCCAATGAAGCATTTTATTAATATTTTGCTTTTTATATTCTGCAGTATTTCGTTAAGACTGAGCTTAAATGCTCAAAGCATGAAAAGCTTTTTTTTAATAATGCGAAATACTGGAGAGTATACTCTTTGGGACGGAAATAAAATACGAACATTTGGCTTTGCTGAAAATATCGTTTCTCATCCACTAATTCCTGGTCCTACTATTGAAGTAAATGAAGGTGATACTGTAAAGATTGGAGCTATGAATTTTTCGCAGGGTGCACCACATACTATTCATTTACATGGTTTGGATGTTAATCAGGAAAATGACGGAGTACCTCACCTTTCTTTTGCAATAGAACATATGGATACAGGGTACTATACATTTATAGCAAAACATGCTGGAAATTATTTATACCACTGTCATGTTTCTTCGACTTTACACGTCCAAATGGGTATGTATGGAAAAATTATTGTTAAAGACAAGCATAATTCTAAACGTGCATGGACTAACGGACCAGAATATAATAGTGAATATGCTTGGATGACTTCAGAGTTTGACACATTGTGGCATAGTGATTCTGTCTTGAATATGGATATTGATCATTTTGATTCTACTGGACATAGTGAAATACCTATTCCTAACTATAATCCCCAATATTTTTTGATTAACGGTAAATCTCAAAATCAACTTTATGATGATGACATTAAACTCCAATTTAAAGCAAATGAGTCTATATATTTAAGATTATTCAATATTGGCTTTTTATACAATGAATATGTTTTTCCTTCTATTTTAAATGCTAAGCTGATTAGTAGTGATGGCAGGCCAATTAATAATCCTGAATATATTGATACCATTATTGCTTTTCCCGGAGAACGTTTTGGAGTAATGTTATCAGGCTCCGAAGAAGATAGCGGACTAATTGAATTACGCTATAGAAATATGAATACTGATTCAATAATTAATAGTCAATGGATTCCATATAATATTAGATATTTTGCGTCAACAACTGAAAAGTTAATCAAAACTAATTATGCATATCCTAATCCAAGTAAAGGAAATATAAATATAAATCTAGGTTATCAAATAGAAAAATCAAGACTTAAAGAAGTTTTTATTTTTAATATCCACGGTCAAAGAATATTTCCTCAAATTCATATTGATTCAAACAAAATTGTGATAGACCTAAGTAATTATAAAAATGGAAACTATTTAATAGTTGTTGATAATAAATCTTTTATTTCATCTATCATGCGTTAATTGTTTTAATATGATAAAATCTATAAGACAATTAAAATAATAACATATAATAATTCTACTAATATCCCATTTTTGAATCATCACCTCTTGGGTCTGCACCACCTTCATATGATCCATCTGGTAACACTAAAATAGCATCTACTCTTCCTATAGAATTACGCTCTTTAATATCATGTCCTATAGATTTAAGATTAGATTGACAGTTAAATTTATCTTTTTCCATAAATATAACATCTGGCTTCCATTGATGATGAAACCTTGATTGGTTTACCGCTTCTTGCATACCCATATTATATTCTACTACATTTAATATTGTCTGAAAAACTGATGTTATAATTGTAGAACCTCCAGGGCTTCCTAAAATCATATATAACTCTCCTTCTTTTTCAAGAATTGTAGGTGTCATAGAACTTAACATACGTTTTTGAGAAACAATTTCATTTGCTTTACTACCAACTAGTCCATAAAGATTTGGATGACCTGCTTTAATAGAAAAGTCATTCATTTCATTATTTAATAAAAATCCACAATCTTTTACAAACGTTCTAGATCCATATGCTCCATTTATTGTCGTAGTTACTGACACAGCATTTCCATCACCATCTACAACGGATAAATGCGTTGTTTCTTCTGATTCATAAACAATATTTCCATGATTTATATCGATACTTTTTGAGGCAATAGAAGAATCTATGGTTTGAAACCTATCTATAATATAAGTATCACTACAAAGTTGTTCCAAAGGAACTTTTATAAAATCAGTGTCTCCTAAAAATTCCGATCTATCAGAATAAACTCGTCTTTCCATTTCAGAAAGCCAATGAATATATTTTGATGAATGATATTTAATTTTTGAAAAATCTAACTGTTCACTCATCTTTAATAACTGTTTTAATAAAATACCTCCACTTGATGGTAAGGGCATACTTGTAAAGGTGATGTCCTTATATTTTCCTGTTATCGGTTTACGCCATACAGATGAATAGTTTAACAAATCTTTCTTTGAGATAATACCCTCCCCTTTTTGCATTGTCTCAATGATTTTATCTGCCGTTTTTCCTTTATAAAAACCAGATAAACCATACTCTTTTATATCCGTTAAAGTATTGGCTAAATCCTTTTGAATTAAAACATCACCTTTTTCCCACCCCCCTTCTTTAAATAAATAAATACCTTCTTTATTATACTTTTTAAAGTCAGAAGCTGCATTATTTAAATTATTTGCTTGCCTTTTAGTGAGCTTAAATCCATTTTTGGCTAGTCTTATTGAAGGTTCTATTAAATCTTGCATTGAAAGCCTTCCATAGCGTTTGTGAGCGGTAAATAAGCCATTAACTGTTCCTGGTACCCCTGCTGACAAACATCCATAAAGACTTTTCCATTCCTCCGGATTACCATTAGAATCTAAGTACATATCTCTATGCGACTCAATGGGCGCCATCTCTCGAAAGTCAAGTGCAGCATATTCACCTTCTGAAGAACGATAAACCATAAATCCACCACCGCCTAAATTACCTGCTATTGGATAACAAACAGCCAAAGCATATTGGACTGCAATACTAGCATCTACGGCATTTCCTCCTTTTTTTAAAATATCAAGTCCAATTTTACTAGCTTCAGGATGTGCACTAACAACCATACCTTTGAAATATTTTTTATTTGAATTGTTGTCAGAAAGATTACACGAAAAAAATAATATTAAAATAATATATAATATTTTATGGTTATTTTGCATGGTATTATTTTACTGTTTTATTAATAGTAAAGTTTAAATTTAGATACTGATAAATGAATGATATAGATTTTTCACAAGAATTTAATGAAGATTGTAGCAAAATTGAACTTCAAGCTTTGCGAGATAGAGTATGTTTATTTTCTAATGATATTATATATTTCCATCAAGTAACTAAACCAACCGTATTTTCTGCAAATTTAATGTACGAACGCTGTAAAGAACTCGAAAAAGAAATAAATGGTCCCGTTGCGTATTTGATTGATTTAAGAGAAACTAGTAAAATTCCTAGTTTAAAACTAAGAAATATATATTCAAGTCATACAAATACAAAACCGGATTACGTTTATCATATATCTGTTTTCTTAAATGAGTCTTTTATGCTAGATGTTATAAAATTTATTTTAAGGACTTTTTCACTTGAAGGATTTTCCATTCATACTTCCCAAGAAGAAGCCATAGCTATAATTGATCTTAAACGTAATCAACATAACAATAAATTAAATAAGACTTCTAAGTAAATTTATTTCATTATCTAAATCTAGAAAAGCATATTTTTTTTGCAAATCTTTTGATTTATTTAATTGCATTCTTAGGAAGCTTTTATTGGCTTTAGAATTAGGGTGATTTATTTTATGATTTAACGCTAATTGTAATTTATTAACCTCATCCATACAAGTATAAGTACTTTTAGAAATATAGTTTTCTTTAAAAACTTCCCATATATAATCAACAGCTAAATCCGATGGATGTATCATATCCTTTTCATAAAATCTATAATCCCTTAATTCATCTAATAATATTTCATAAGATGGAAAGTAATTTACATTATTAGACTGTTGACAAATTTCATTTATCGCTAATATTAACGTTGCCTTTGAAAGCTGGTTTCCATGAGCCCCGTCTTTTAAATGACGTATAGGAGATAAGGTAAATATTATTTTAATATTTGGATTTAACTGTTGAATACGTTCAATAAGTTCTAAATACCTATTAACTATTAATTTTGGTGATAAACGAAACCTAGTAAATAAATCCCTTTTTTGTTTATGACAGTTTGCTACAATTTTTTTTGTTGATTTTAACTGATAAACCCAAGAAGTTCCAAAACTTATTATTAAAAAACTACACCGTTTTAATGCTTCTTTTCCATTCAAATATGAGTCCCTCATCTTTTTTATTGATGAATCTTTATTTAGGGAAGAAAATTCGCCATGAAACTCATATGAAAAATAGATCTCCTTTTCTTTTTGAATGTTTATTTCAAAATTATAATCGTTATCAATAAGTGAGTCTATAGATTGTGCAATACTAATAGGATTATATACTATACCAAAAGGATTTATTTGGCAATTAAATTTGTAATAATTAAGCTTAGATCCAATATTTTCTGTAAAACAAGAACCTAAAAGTAACAGTGATTTAGAATAATCTATTTTATCTTTTAATAATTCTACTTTAACCTTAGTTCGAAAATATTTATTCATGAATTAAACTAAGTGTTCTTCTTTTTTGTATTCAATGATTACTTTATTAAAGAAAGCATTGTACCCCTTAAGATAATAGCAGTATTCTATTAAATTTGATAAAAAATTGGGATTAAAAATTTCATGATCTTTTAATGGCCTATAAACAACAAAATCTCTATTTTTTATAAGATCTAAACTATCTTCACACTCTTCAAATCCTTTTGGTAAACGTTTAAGTTTATGTTCTGTAAATGTTTGAAAACTTCTCTTAAAAAGTGGTTTATTTAAAATAAGCTCCAAATCCTGACCTTTTTCTACAATAGCCATTCTTAATTTATTCAAAACCTCAGAATTAGGACGATATATTCCTGCTCCAATAAAAGATTGATTATTTGGTTCTATATGTAAATAATAACCAGCATAATCTGAATGCCTACCTTCCGGTGAAATTTCTGCAGAAAAATATGTTTTATATGGTAAACCTTTATAAAAACGCTGATTTCTATTTATCCTATACAAACAATCCTCTACCACTATAGAAGAAATACTATCATCAAAATGACCAATTTTTTCAATCATTTGATTAATTAGTGACTTAAAAATATACCTTGCTTCTTCATAATAAACACGGTAATCATCCATCCATTTTTTGGAGTTATTTTCTTCTAAATTTTCTAGAAAATTTAATACTCTATGTAATTCCATAATAATACTATCAAATACACATATTTATCCACATAAATAATTATGCCTAAATTATTTTTGGATACTTATTGGCTAAACATAAAAACAATTTATTTAAATCATAAAGTATACTTTGTGGATAATCTATCTATATATATATACAATCATATAACGTACATATATGTAATTAAATACATTACTATCTAGAAAAACAATAAAACAAGATTTATTAGTAAGCTTAAAAGATCAGCTTAAATATTCTTGTGAATATTTTTGTTACAGCATTAATTAGAGTTAAAAACTTTTTTATCCCAATTTAAAGACTCATTATTATTTATTAAACCAAGCATTTTAAGATATTTAACTACACTATGTACCGATTGATATAAATTACTATTATTAAAATCCCAATCCGTTTTAGATAACCAACGTTTTACCTCATTGGGATCTAAATTATATCTCCAAGAAATATTTTCGACTGTACTATTACTGTGTTTTACTTGATTACTTCTTTGATTTATTATGTTTAGAATTTTATTTATTTCTGATGAATATTTATTCAGTACATCATTTCTTATAGCAATTACAAAAGAAGGCCATGGAGTATAAACTTCGCCTATTCTTCTACATTTTTTATCATTTACAAAAGGCTGAGTAGTATACTTTTCCCACAAAAATATTTGAGCTTCATTGTTTTGTAAGGCCCATAAACCACCATAAATATCTCCAACCACATTGAAGTTTTCTGGCATTTTATCCCAAGAATTTTGATGTGCTAAAACATATGCCATTAAATGTGAGCCAGAAGCCTCTCTAGAAATAGCAAATTTATATCCTTCTAAATCCGCTATTTTATTTATATCTGACTTAAAAGGTACATGAATACCCCAACACAAAGGAGAATTAACATATATCTGGATAACTTTTGCATCCAGGCCTTTAAGTATAGATCGTGTTATACCTTCAGTTAAAACAATAGCAATATCTAAAGAACCTGTTTCCAAACCTTTTATCATTTGCCCTGTTCCTCCACTAATGTCTGACCAGTGTAATGAAATTTTTTCTTCATTAAATAATCCTTCTTCTATTGCGACTCGCCATGGATAATTATAATGTTCAGGTACGCCTCCTATTTTTAAACGAAGTTTGTTCATTTTTTAATTAATAAAAAGAATATAAAATATAAGCGAAGCGAAAATAATATCATTTTGTTTTAAACAGTTTTAATTAATAAAAAGAATATAAAATATATTTATTATCAATTATTATGTTGTGGATTTAGTGGAAAGCTATGTTGCTAATATTTTGTAATTATCATTATCCATATTTTAGTAATTATAATTAACATTAAATAAATACTCTAATTTATTGCTATTAAGCATTTTACGTTTTTTATAAACATGCTGTTAATAAGCTAAAATAGAATAAGTTTATTGAAAATAGTACTTAATAAATAATAAAGAAATGTGGATTAAATGATGATTAATTAACAGCTATCAACACCTCTATTTTTACAAAAAAAATATGCCCACTAAAAATTGATTTATACACAGAAATATATACTTATCCACGAAGGTTTTGTTAATAATTTATTTATAGTATGAAGAAGCTTCTATTTGATGTATAACTTCTTCTGGAACAAGGTATTTTATGCTTTTATTATTTTTAATACATTCTCTAATATAAGAAGAAGATATTTTAAGAATTGGTGCGTCATAAATATGTACTGAATTGTGGTTTGCAAGCGAGGTTTTAATTTCTTTAGCTCTATTATATACTAGAATCTCGTATTGTTTCAATATACTTTCATAATTCTTCCATTTATGAAAGCTTTCTAAATTATCAGATCCCATAATTAAAGAAAAGTTATAAGTAGGATATTTTTCTTTAAGACATACAAGAGTATCTATAGTGTATGAAGGTTTGGATAAAGTAAATTCTATATTACAACTTCTCATCCTAGAATCATTTACTATAGCACTTTCTACTAAATGAAGTCTATCAAATTCACCAAGTAGTGAAGTTCTTGTTTTAAAAGGACTTTGTGGTGAAACAACAAACCATATATGATCTATTTTTGCGTATTCTAATATATGATTAGCTATAATTAAGTGTCCTATATGAATAGGATTGAATGAACCAAAGAATAATCCAACTTTCATTATCCTATATTACTTATCTTTTTAGACCTAGAAAAAATAAGTTTAAAATATTGTGTGAAATTTCCCTAGCGCTTAAATCACCTTTTGGGTTATACCAATGATAAATACCATTAAGAGTAGAAAGTAATGAAAGAGTACATAATTTAGTATTGTTTGTTTTAAATATTGATTTTGATACTCCTTCTTTTATAATACTTTCAACATAATCTTCATAATCAGAACGCATTTCAATGAACTGGGTATAATTAGGTTCTTCTAAAAAACGCCATTCATTATGAAAAACAGCAGAAGCTTCTATGTTTTCAGTTACAACTTTAATGTGTGCTTCTATTATAGATTGAAGGATTAAAGCAGGGTGGTTATAACCTGATTTTTTTATTTGCTTTATAATAGAAAGATATTCATTGGCTATATTAAAACAGATACTTGATAGTAATTCTTGTTTTGACGCTACATGATTATAAATACTAGGCGCTTCTATTCCCAAATTTTGGGCCATATCTCGCATGCTTGCTCCTGCATAGCCTTTATCTTTAAATAATTGTTGCGCAACTATTGTTAATTGATCTTTTCTATCTAGTGTATTGAACATTTCTTTAGCAAAACTAACAGGTGTTAGTAAATATAATAAAAAGGGCTATTATATACAATAGCCTTTAATTTATATAACTATTTGAAATTGCTGTTTATCAGATGTAAATTAGCATTCATTTTTTTAATAAAAACTTTTACACATTGATAAGTATTTATACAGAACAAACACCTAATCCAAATTCACTAAAATTTGTTATGACTCGTATGTTATATTCAGATGGTAGTGCCGAGTTTACAAAAGAATTAGCTCAAAAGTATTCACCGTTTGCTAAACACCTTTTTGAATTACCATTTGTTAAACTAGTATTTGTCTCAAAAAACTTTGTAAGTATTACTCAAGATGGCTCACAAGAATGGTTTGAAATTGTGCCAGACATAAAAACATTAATTAAAAATTATGTTGAAGAAGGTGGTATAATAATAAATGAAGATTATTTGAAGATTTTACAAGAGGAACGTGAAATCAATGTAAATAAAGAAGGTAGCATAGAACAGCAGATAGAAGAGGTACTGGATAAATATATAAGACCTGCTGTTGAAATGGATGGTGGAGCAGTATACGTTGATTCTTTTGATAAGGGAGTTGTAAAACTTATGTTAAAAGGTGCTTGTAGTGGTTGTCCTTCCTCAACTATTACATTAAAGTCAGGAATAGAAGGTGTATTAAAGCGTTTTATCCCAGAAGTTGAAGAAGTAGTTCAAGTAGAATAATATTCAATATATGATCATGAAAAAAATAATTATTTATATAGTAATCATAATTTTTATTGGTTGTAATCTTAATAATGATGTAATAATATTAAACAAGGCTAAACTAAGAGGTAAAATATCAAACCCAAAAGATAGTATAGTTAAGCTTATTGATGATGATTATAAGATAATTCAAGAAGCTAAAATAGATAGTTTAGGAGCCTTTGAATTTAATATAGAATTTAGTGAAGCTAATACTTATACTTTACGTCACGCTTACGAAGGAGCAAAGCTTTATTTAGATAGTGGAATGAATCTTTATCTAACAGTTGATTATAATAAGTTTGATGAAACTCTAACATATGAGGGTTTTGGTTCCAAAATAAATAATTACAATACCTCAGTAATATTACAAAAAGAGGCTATTGAGTTAAAACTAGATTATAATGTAGATCTAATAAATGAATTAGGTAAGTATAAGGATCACAATATGTTATTAATGGATAGCAGTATTGCTTTATTAAAACGTTCTTTTAGTGATGATAATTCCAAGTTTGTTAAAAAAGAAACAAGTAGGATAAAATATAATTCTTACACCAATCTATTATCTAAATACATAACCTTAAAGTCCTTGAGAAGAGATTCCACTCAGCGTTGGAAAAGGAATAAATCAGGTGAATGGGAGGTGTCATATTTAATTAGACCTGATAGTATTATTATACCAGATGGTTATTTAAGCTTTATGGATAATCTAGATTTAGAGAGTAATGATGTTTTGATACATGAAGATTTTATAATAGCCTTATGTGATTTTCAGTATTGGTTCGATTCAGAGCTTTCGGATGAACTAAACTATTATGAGATAATGCATGATGAAGTTAGTAATATGTTAACAATTATAAATAATCGCTTTAAAAGCTCAAAAGCTAGGAACATAGTAATTGAAAACAAGATAGATAATTATGTTAGTAGGCGAATAGGTGTAAACGAGTTAAAAGCATATTTTGAGCAATATATAAGTACTGAAAAAGAATCATCGAAAGTTAGCGAGTATACGGAGTTGTATAATCGTGTTAAGTCTATGGCAATAGGAGTAATTGCACCTAACTTTGAGGCTTTTGATACTTTAGGAAATAGAGTAAGCCTAGGAGATTTTAAAGATAAGTTCGTTTATGTAGATGTATGGGCAACATGGTGTAGTCCTTGTAGAAAGGAAATTCCTTTCTTGGATGAACTACAAGAATACTTTTCAAAAAAGAATATTGTATTTATAAGTGTTTCACTGGATGCGGATAGTAATACATGGAAGGAAATGGTTAAAGAAAAATCTATGAAAGGAGTACAACTTTTAGCAAAGGGAGCATTTGAAAGCGATTTAGCACAAGATTATTTAGTAAAGAGCATTCCTAGATTTTTATTGATTGGTCCGGATGGAAAAATCATTAATCAAAATGCATCAAGACCTTCTCAGGGAGCAAAAGACGAAATAGAAAAAG
>CAJXBJ010000016.1 GCA_913050195.1 uncultured Saprospirales bacterium | reverse complement strand
TTTTTTCATGTATTCTTCAAAAGCTATAACGCGATTTTTTAAATCTTGTTGTTCTGGTTCAGTAAAAATATTTGCATTTAAAATGTCAGGGATTTAAATGCTATATATTATTTTTTTATCCTGCAGCTTGACATCCAATTTTCTCAAAATCAGCATAGTCTTTTATCCAACCTTCTTTTTCGCCAATTCTGATTTTAAGCCAATAATTTCCAAAGTAGTCCCATCTCTCAATTTGATCAACCGCTACATGAATCATGCTTATTTCGGTTTGTGGCATCAGCTTTACTTTGATTTTTGAGGGCTGAGGGCTAAAGGGATTATCGAACATCACTAATTCACAGCTATCTGTAGAATAGGTTATGCCATTTTTGACTTTTAAATAATAATATTCATTTTCTTTATGAATGATTGATGTGTCTGCCTTTAGCTCTAATTTATTATTTGAATCAACTATTTTAAGAGGCATTTGGGCAGCATAAAAACCTGTCCAAAATCTGCCTGAAATTTGGTTCTTTTCAGATTCAAACCTTCCAGTGATGTAATAGCTTTTTGAATATTTTATTTGTTCCTCTTCAAATTGAATTAGCATAATTGTTTGATTGCCAGGCGCAGATGGATAACAATCATAATCTATTATGACTACTTGTTTTTTGTTGTCGCTGTAAAGGGGAGAGAGGTTAACCTCACACCAAGACTCTGTGAGCTCATCAATTGATATATCTAAATTTTGTTTTAATAAGACTTTTTGTTTGGTCCCATTTTTATGTATGCTTAAGCTTGTAACTGACCAATCATAACTACCAGAAGTGTCAATAATTACCATATTTTTGTATAGCTCGTATTTGCTATTGTTGATTTTGGCAGTGTGAACTAATTCATCTTTATAGAACGGCTGTCTATTCGAGTTTAATGGTGTGTGCTTTTCATTATTATTTGTAGTTGAGTCAATAGTGACTTTTATATTATTAGATTCACTTTCATTTTTGACTTTCTCATCAGAATTTTTGCATGAAATTATCAAAAAAGTAAATCCTATTAAAAATGGAATTAAATGTTTCACGAATTCAAGTTAATGAAAAATTCATGAATTCAATATGCAAATTACTTAAAGCCTATTGCTATTGCATAGCATGTGCTCTTTGAATGGGCCACTCATCCTCAAAGCCTTCTTTCCATTCCTTTGTAGCGAGTTCCTTATCCGTAGACAGACATTGATTAAGTTCGGATTTGATATGTTCTTCATTAATGTTCATTCCAATAAAAACAATCTCATTTTTACGATCGCCAAAATCCTTATTCCAGTCTAATTCTATTTGTTCTTGGTTCTCAATAAATGCCATATATTGGATTCTTTCTCCATAAGACATACTGCTCCACCAAACTCCAGCGCTGTCGGCCCTTAATGAACCACCGGCTTGTCCCCAAGACAGCGCCTGGTCTGGTCTTGATGCTAGCCAAAATAATCCTTTGCTTCGGATAATTGTGTTTGGAAATTTTTGTTGAACATAGTGCCAAAACCTTTTGGGATCAAAGGGCCTTTTACTTCGATAAACGAAAGAGGATATGCCATATTCTTCTGTTTCAGGTGTGTGTTCTTCTTTGTTTAGTTCTTCAATCCAGCCAGCACTTTGTTCGGCCTCTTCAAAGTTAAATAAGTTTGTATTTAGAATTTCTTTAGGATCAACTTTACTAAAGCTAGATTCAATAATTTTGGCTGTTGGATTTAAGCGATGTATGGTAGCTTTAAGAATGCCTAAGTGGTCTTTTTCTGTCAAATCTGTTTTGTTCAAAATAATGACATTGGCAAATTCAATTTGGTCGGTTAAAAGATTGACTACTGTGCGGTAATCACCTTCCATATCTGTGAGTTCTCTATCCATTAAGGTCTCAGGGCTTCCAAAATCTTTGAAAAAATTAAAGGCATCTACAACTGTAACCATTGTGTCTATATAGCTAAACTTGGAAAGGTCAATACCGTTTTCTTCATCTATAAATGAGAAAGTTTGAGCTACAGGAACGGGCTCACTAATGCCTGTACTTTCAATAAGTAAGTAATCAAAATGATTTTCTTTTGCTAAGCGTTCAACCTCAATCATTAGGTCCTCTCTCAAAGTACAGCAAATGCAACCATTGCTCATCTCTACTAATTTCTCCTCGGTTCTTGAAAGTGTGTTTTCGCTTTTTACCAATGCAGCATCAACGTTTACCTCACTCATGTCATTAACAATAACAGCAACCTTAAGCCCTTCCTTATTATGTAAAATATGATTGAGTAGGGTCGTTTTTCCGGCTCCCAGAAACCCGCTTAATAATGTAACGGGTAATTTCTTATTCATAACTGCTTTTTAAAGATTTGAGGAGCAAAACTAATAAAACATATTATAAACGCAACATAGTTGCGTTTATAATATGTTCATTTGTTAGCTTAATACCATTTAGTAATTGCTTTTTATTGTCAATAATGCCGAAAATATAATCAACAAAGGCAGTAAGTAGATTTTAGAATTGTTATCTAGCAATAAATTATTGCATATCAGTGGTTTTATGCTCTTCCATCATTTGATTATGATCCTTAATTAATGCCGCATGTTCTTGTTCTAGTTCCTCATGTTCTGACTTCATTAGGTCATGTTCTGCCTTCATTTGTGCGTGATCGGCTTTCATTTCTTCATCACTCAAGGATCCATCCATGTGCTTCTCCTCCAAGGCTTTATGTTTTGCAATTAATTCATCGTGTTTTGTGATAATTGCCAGATGTTTCGTTAAAACTTCCTGGTGCTTTGTTTCCATTTGAAGATGTATAGAATCATCTGAATTCATAAACTTTTCGTGTTCTGCAATCATTTGCTCATGCTCTTCTTCCATCTTAGCGTGAGCGTCTTTCAAACCCACATGTTCTGCCTCAAATGCAGCATGTTCTTTAGCTAATTGTTGATGTGCTTCATTGTTGCTACACGATATAAATATCATGCTAATTATTAGACCTATTAGGGTTCTATTTACTTTATTCATTGTTCTCTAATTTGCTTATTTGTATAATAACTAATGTATTACTAAAATAGTCAAAAAGAATTATACGATAAGCAGATAGTTATTCGGAGATAATGTGAGAAAGTTTTTAGCGGCTGATTTTATGTTTTTTTGGGTCTAAATGGTTTGATGATTTCCTCATTGCAAACTAAAAATGGGCCATTCATTAAATCTATACAATAGGGTATGGCAGGGAACACAGCATCCAAACATTCTCTTATAGATTTTGGCTTGCCTGGAAGATTAATTATCAAACTAGAATTTCTGAGACCTGCGGTTTGTCTTGATAGAATAGCTGTAGGGACATATTTCAATGATACGGCTCTCATAAGCTCTCCAAAACCTGGCATCATGCGGTCACAAACAGCTTCTGTAGCCTCGGGAGTAATGTCTCTTTTAGCAGGGCCTGTACCTCCTGTTGTAATAACTAAGCAGCAGTCTTCATTATCAACCATTTCAATGATTGTTTTTTCTAATAAATCTTGCTCATCTGGAATGACCTTGTAGGATTCAGTCCATTCGGAGTTTAAATACTCACTTAGAGTATCTCTAATTGCTTTTCCACTTAAATCTTGATACACTCCAGCACTAGCTCTGTCGCTAACTGTTATAATTCCTATTTTAGCTTTTTTCATAATTAAGAAATCTACTATTCACTTTTGAATTTGGTAAAGTATAATTATCGCAAAGCTAAACGCAACTTTGTTGCATTTAAAACTTTGAATATATTATTTTCGCAAGCGCATTAGATTTTTCTCTAAAACTATACGAGTTTTGTTATGACTAATAAATTGAAATACATGATACAAGTAACGTCATATTTTAATACCACCTTTTATGTATTTAATTCATATTGTAAATGGAATTGCACAGTATTGCTGGCTTTAATAGCATTTTTAGCAGGAGCACAGGAGAATACTAATCAAAGTAAATTCAAGCAGTTATATGAAGAACTTCCTACTCCGAATGTTTATCGTACTGGAAGTGGGGCTCCTGGCCGTGAATATTATCAGCAAAAGGCAGATTATCAAATCAGCGTTATTTTGGATGAAAAAAATCACACTATAAAAGGAGATGAAACTATCACTTACACAAATAATTCGCCGGATGTTTTAGATTATCTTTGGTTGCAATTGGATCAAAATATACGTGCAAAAAATTCGCTCAGTCAGCGGGCATCTACGAATAGTTTGCAAAATTCTATGAGCTTTGGTAGTATTAAAAGAATGCATAATCAAATGAATTTTGATGGTGGATTCAAAATTGAAGCAATTACCAATGATCGAGGAGAAAAACTGTCATACGTGATAAATGAAACTATGATGAGAATTGACCTTCCACGGTCTTTGAGGAAAGGACAATCATTTACTTTTAAAATAAAATATTGGTACAACATAAATGATCGAATGAAAATAGGAGGTCGAAGTGGTTATGAATATTTTGAGGATGAAAATAATGCCATATATACGATAGCTCAATTCTTTCCAAGAATGGCTGTGTATAATGAGGTGGAAGGTTGGCAAAACAAACAGTTTTTAGGGAAAGGCGAATTTACACTGCCATTTGGTGACTATAAAGTAAATATTACAGTGCCTGCAGATCATATTGTTGCAGCAACAGGTGAATTAAAAAATGGTTCTAATGTCTTAAATGCGACTCAGAGGCAACGTTGGGAAAAAGCCAAAAAGAGCTATGACACGCCAGTAATTATTGTTAACCAAGCTGAAGCTGAGCAAAATGAAAAAGAGCAAAGTAATGCTACAAAAACATGGACATTTGAAGCTAAGAATGTTCGTGATTTTGGTTGGGCGAGTTCTAGAAAATTTATTTGGGATGCTATGGCTGTTAAAATCTCAGGGAAGACAGTTATGGCCTACAGCTATTATCCTAAAGAGGGAAATCCGCTTTGGGAGCAATATTCAACTAGGGTAGTTGCCCACACTCTTAAAACCTACTCTAAATACACTATTGATTATATCTATCCACAAGCAAGTTCTGTTCACTCGAAATGGATTGGAATGGAGTATCCTATGATTTGTTTTAATTTCGGTAGACCAGAAGAGGACGGCACCTATTCCAAAAGAACAAAGTACGGAATGATTGGGGTTATAATACATGAAGTTGGGCATAATTTCTTTCCTATGATTATTAATTCTGATGAGCGTCAATGGACATGGATGGATGAGGGTTTAAATACCTATGTGCAATATTTAACTGAACAAGAGTTTGAAAGAGATTACCCTTCAAGACGTGGGCCTGCACAGAACATTGTAGACTATATGAAAGGAAATAAAAGTGGTATGGTGCCAATAATGACCAATGCAGAATCTGTGCTCCAATCGGGTAACAATGCTTATGGTAAGCCAGCCACTGCTTTAAACATTCTAAGAGAGACTGTTATGGGACGTGAATTATTTGATTTTGCGTTTAAAACCTACAGTGAAAGATGGGCTTTTAAACATCCAACACCAGCTGACTTTTTTAGGAGTATGGAAGATGCTAGTGCAGTAGATCTTGATTGGTTTTGGCGCGGGTGGTTCTATACAACGGATCATGTTGATATGTCATTGGATAAGGTTAGTTGGTTTAAGATGAATACTGCTGACCCCGAGATAGAAAACCCTATTGCAAAATCTCAGCTTGAAAAAGATAAAACCTTTATTGGGGATGTAAGAAATAGAGCGTCGATTGAAAAAACAGTCACTGAATATGATGAAAAAGCAATAGATTTTTATACTACTTATGACCCTTTACAAACAAGTATTTTGGATAAAGAGGATTATGCTGATTATATTGAAAATCTTGATAATGAAGAAAAGGAATTATTAAGGGATAATCAAAACTATTATGAGCTTCAGTTTTCGAACATAGGAGGTTTGGTTATGCCAATAATATTAGAGTTTGAGTATAAAGATGGCACTAAGGAGGTAGTCAGAATACCAGCTGAGATATGGCGAAAAAATGATAAAGTGGTCAAGAAGGTGTTTATTCGCAATAAAGAGCTTTTGAGTGTTGCCTTAGATCCATTTAAGGAAATAGCAGATGTCAATAGAAATAATAATTATTGGCCCCCAAGAATGGAGCCAACAAGATTTGAATTGTTCAAAAGCAAAGATTATGAGGAGGAAAATCCCATGCAGCGAGCAATAAGAGCAGAGCAAAGAGAGCAGGAAATTAATGAAGAGATTGATTCAGAGAAAATCAAAAAAGAGAATTAGCCTATGCCTACCGTGTTTATATGTTCGATAATATCTCTTTTTTTTTCACTGCATAATTTTCATATTACGCATACTACTTTGCATTATAATGCTTCAAAAAGCGCCATAGAAATCACTATTAAAGTAGCTGCTGAAGATCTAGAAAGAGCCTTAGAAGATAAGGGTCTTAATAATCTGAGAATTGGAGCAGACAATGAAGCGGAATCAGCTCATGAGGCGATTATAGATTATTTAAGGCAGCATTTGAAGATTTCGCCTAATGATAAGCCAGCTGAATATATTTGGGTTGGTAAAGAGCTAAGTAGAGATATGCATGATTTATACATCTATTGTGAAATACTTGATTGTAATAAAAATGGTCAGATTAAATTCTTATCAATAGAAAACACGCTTTTTACAGAGATTATATCAGAGCAGTCTAATATTACTTTAATTGAGTTTGGTGAAAATAATCAGAGCCTAACATTTACAAAGCAAGAAACTAAGCAAAGGGTTACAGTCATTTACTAAACATAGCTTAAAGTCGAATGATGCTTCACACTTTATTTCAATTAAGAAAAGACAAGATCTAAATGAAAAAACCAGTTACTATACTTACCGGATTTTTAGGGGCGGGTAAAACAACTTTTCTCAATCACTTGCTTGAGCAAAATAAAGATACTCGTTACGCTATTATTGAAAATGAATTTGGTGAGCGTGGCATAGATAATGAACTAGTGATTCGTCCAAATGAGTCTATTGTTGAGCTCAATAATGGTTGTCTCTGCTGCTCAATAAATGATAATTTGTATGAGATACTAAATGAGCTTCATGAACGAAAGGATCAATTTGATGAGCTTATTATTGAAGCTACTGGGGTCGCTGATCCAAGAGGCTTGGCAGAACCTTTTATAGCCCATCCCCTGATCAAAAAACATTTTCCAATATCTGCAATTATTTGTCTGATAGATTCAGAATTAGTTGAATCTCAATTGGAAGAAACGGAGGAGGCAATAAATCAAATAACCTTTAGTGATGTGCTTTTAATAAATAAGACGGATTTAGTAAGCGATGATTATGTTTTGCATTTAGAAAGCAGATTATCACAAATGAATCCTTTAGCAAGACTTGTTAAAGGTTTTAAAAGTGCATATCCCCAAATTGACTTTATTAAAGAGAGTGAAAATCTAGAGTCAATTTTTCAAACAAAAGATAAGGTGAATTCAATCAATGAGACTCTTAGCTTTCCAGTTCAAAAGCCTCATCACCATCATCATCATAAGCATACTGAGGAGGTAAATTCAGAAACATTTATATTCAATAGACCTTTTGACTTTGATAAACTATATCATTATTTATTTGTCTACCTTACTTTTCAGTCGAAAGGGTTGTATCGAATGAAAGGATTGGTTTGGCTAAATGGCAAAGATGAAGAATATGTCATTCAATCTGTAGGGAAGCGATTTGATATTCAAGAAAAGTCTAAATGGACGGCAACAAGACAAAAACAAAGCACGATTGTTTTTATAGGTAAGCAATTACAACGTCAAGGATTGGAAAAGCTTTTAAAGCAGTGTCTTGCTTCTGATTATCAGAATCAGAAGGCATCATAAAATTGAATTGATAAAAAAAGCTGTTTAACTACATTTTTTTAATCAATTAATTGACCATTCTAACAACATTACTTGGCCAAGGATCATCAAATTGATGACCATTATTCCAAAGTTCTATTTCTTTATCTGTTAGAAAACAAGAGTTTAGTTTTTCGGTAAATTGAGTTATTTGTGCTTTATCACCAATTACCGTAAGGTCACAATGTCTATCTCCAAAGCGACCTGTTTCTTTTTCTAGCTTTTCTTTCAGTAACTGTATTTCCATTTCCGAAATTCCATGGTTCTTGTCTTCAACAATAGCTGAACGCCAAGTGCCAATTAATTCTAGACTAATTCCTCCAGCTGCCTGATTCCATAATAGAGAATACTTGTCTCTGCTGGCAAGCCAGAAAAAACCTTTGCTTCGATATATTCGTCTATCAAGGTATTTGTGACATATATCCCATAATCGTTGGGGATGAAAAGGGCGATCATCTTTTATAACTTTAGTTGCTAAGTTATAAGGTCTATCAGTTTCTTCTTCAGCCTGAAGTATGGGTTGCAACTCTTTAATCAATTGAGCTACCTTAAGATAATTGTATTCTTCAAGATCAAACAATGATTCTATGGTAAGTTTCCCAAATAGAACAGCATGAGTAGATGCTAATGGATTAATTTGTTGAACATAGGTCGCAATGTTTGGTAACTTTGCTTTTTCGATTCTGTCAGATTTTGTCAGTATTAAGTGGCTGCAAAACATAATTTGCTCAACCAATAAGTTTATTGTATTTCTCTTTCCATCCTTCATGTTCTGTTGCATCTCAGGTATAAGGTTTTCACCATAATTGAAGTCATGAGCAAACATTAAGCTATCAACAAGAACAAAAACGCCTGTCAGCTTTAGATCTTTTTGTCCTTTGAAATACTGAATTAAAGGCATAGGGTGGCAACTACCAGAAGTCTCAATGATAATAAGCTCTGGACTTTCATTCCTTATTAGTTTTTGTACTGCTTGGTCAAGTTTTTCAATACCTTTTTTACTGCTAAGAACACAAGAAGAAATAGACTCTAAAATGCTTTTATTATTTTCAACAATTGCTGTACTTCCTAATAATTCTCCATCAACATCAAGTTCACTCATGTCATTTACAATTCCGCAAATTGAAATATTTTTCTTTTTTGATTGAGCAAGAAGACTTCTAAAAAGCGTTGTTTTTCCTGATCCGAGGAACCCATTAAGTATGACAACTGGAACTTTTTTTACTTTTTTCATTTGTTGTTTAGAATTGTGGCTAAAATTTTTTTGAATTTCTAATAGTTGATGTAATGCAGTAAGTGTTTTATAATAAACTGATTAATTGTATCAATAATTAATACACAAATATATAAGACTATTCTGTCTTGTTAGCAACTAAAGCATAGTCGCTACATAAATTAGAAATACTGTACTCATTATACACCCAAGCCAAGCTGCCAAGTATTTTATAAATTCAATAAGTTTACGATTACTTGACATTTTTTCAAGTACAGAGTATTTGTCCATTACGATGTACATACATCCAAAAATAGACCAGCTAACAGCAGACTCAATATTTGATAGGATTAAATATAGTATACCAACGGCTATTAATTCGAAACCTACAATTAGATTAAGAATTTCCATTTGTCTTTTCATATTATCAACATATACATTCATCATCACAGCAAGATAAATCACTTAAATAAAAATTATTGTTTTTATAATCGTTTAGAGTTTCTTCTATGTCTTCCTCAATTAGATTATTTCTTTTTGCTAATTCTTCAGCTACTATTGCAAACCTTTGCCTGTACTTATATATAAAGCAAAATAGTGCAGTTCCATGTCTTACCTGAGGACCCACCAAAAATAAGTTTGGTGTTTTTGTGGATTCATCACATTGTGTCAAAATAGGGTAGTCATCCTCAAACTCAAATAATTTTTCTACTAGTTTTAAACTTGTATCAAAGCCTGTGCAATTAATTGGTTCATCATCTGAAGTGATTACTTGTCCATCATTGGTTGTTACTTGATATTTTGCATTGATATACTCAACCTTTGTTACTCTAGTATCTGGGTTATAATCAATATTTTCAAAAACATCCTTTAACCGGTCTCGAGTAAATGGTGATAAAGAATAACTTGAATCACTTTCAATAAATTCTAAATATTGAAAATTATCTAATAGGCTTACTTGTTTGCCTGAATTAACCAAGTTTATGGCTGCGTCAAAACCTGACTCATATGCTCCAATAACGACACTGTTTTTCCCGATTATATCATCAAATGAATTCACTTCTGAATAATGAGTGCATAAATGTCCTCCAATAAAGGAATCACTTTTTGGATATTGATACTCTCCAGCTGCCCATATTACATATTTACTTGAATAAGTTTTATCATTAGTTTCAATTCTGAAAGAATCATTTTGTTTAAGTATAGATTTTACGTCTACATTTGTTTCTATATTTAGTTGAAAATGTTTGGAAACTATCTCTAGATAATGAGCATATTCATTTCCTGTTGGATGTTCTGTTAAAAGATCAAAAGCGGGTGAGGTATCAGGAGTAATAGCATTTAAATCTGGTGCGTTAAAAAAGTTTCCGGTGAAAGATGGAGAGATGAATTTAGTTTCTTTCGGCCATTTCTTAAACGATGATCCAACAGTGTTCTTTTCTAATATTAAATAGTTTAAGTTCAACTTCTGTAATAGAATACTTATGCCAATACCCGCGGCTCCTGCTCCAACTATTATAATATCAAAAGACTTATTTAAGGAGGTGTTTAGATTAGCCATATTGAAGATTTTCTATTGACTGCAAAGGTAACTTATTTAACTATAAACGCAACTACGTTGCGTTTATAGTTAAATAAATCACGACATAAATATTATTAATGTTTACTTTAAATTTTATAACACTTTAATTGGCTAGTGGTAGCTTAAAATCCTGTAGTAAATAGATTTCTTGCTCCTCTAATGCCACATTTTTGATATTTATTATATGCCTGTGCGGCTCTTTCGTCAATGGCTGATCCTGTTTCGTTTTTTATCCAGCCATCTATTGCAGATTTTAATGTGTATGCTTCAGGAGCCATTAAATGGGTTGTCCAAAGAATGGGGTTTGCTTTGGCTTTTTTAATCTCAGTTGAAAAATATTCTTTACTATAACATGCAAGAATTATTAGGTCTTTTGTCTTGTTTGCCACTTTATTATATTCAATGTCAACACTAAATTCCATTAATCCATCGTGTCCAACATATGCAACTAGTTCAGCTTGTCCCCCAAATTTGAGTGTTTTAGAGTTATGAGAGATGTTTATTGGTAATTGACCATTAGAAGTTTTTAAGAAATTTTCTATGCAAGTTTTTATTTTCTCACCATCGTAAGCATCGGCAAGAATATAAGCTTCTTTTATTGCGTGTTTATAAACAAGTCTTTCTAGTATGTTTGGATCTTCTGGTTTTAGCGTTTTTATTAAGCTCCAGTCAGATGTTTTATTAGAAAAATAGGATTTGACTCCGTAGGCCGCTCCCCAATATAAATTGCGATTTGGATCTTTACCATTTCCTAAAGTCTCTGGTACAGGAACAATGCCTTGGTGCTTATTGTCACAAAGGGCAACAAAAACATGAATTGTCTTTTCTTGCGCTAGGGAATTACTTACCAAAATCCCTGTAAATATTAGTGTATACAGTAATTTCATTTCAATCGTTATTTATACTATTGGTCTTATTTGTAATTCTTGCAATAACCCATTTTTAATGTTTTGCAAAGTTTGTCTATATTTTTGCTTCCTTCCCAACTCAAATCTTTCTCATTCTTATACACAGATTTTAGCTTTCCATTAATCTTATATGTTGTTTTATCATAAGAATATATTGGTGTTGTAGTTATTAGATTTGAACACTCCTGGCATATAATTATCCTAAATCTTTCTTGTCTTTTGAATTTGAATTGCAGTACAAAGCGTGGAGCAAAACAATCACCTATAAAACTGCTGTAAGTGGCTGTGTCTGAAAATAAATTAATTATTTCATTGAATAAACTGGGGTCCACATTTTTTTTTGATGATATATGTTTTGAACTCAACTCATATTGATCAACATGGCTACCAGTTTGATTATACTTCATTTTGTTATTGGTAGTGTCAAAATTTATATTGTAAGCTATTATTTGGTCAAACAATAAGGTGTCTAGTGGATTAGAGTTTGTTATAATATTTTCTCTAATGGGTATGAAGACTTCTTGAGAATTGACTTGCTTATATCCAATTAAAATCAATATGAGAAATACGACAGAAAAATGAGGCATGCATTATATATAACCTCTTAATCTTGTGATTTATTGTGTATGACTTTTAGTCTTTAATACAGCGAACATAATTATAGTGAGTACTATAATAATCATCAAAGCCATTTCCATTATAATAATAATCATAACTCCAAGCTAGTCCAAGGTAGTAATTTCCAACAATACTTGGGCTTGCTGTCCACCAACCTGTTTGCAGGCCTAAACCATCCCAGCTTACAGTAGGTTGGTTCCACATACCAGAACTAATACCCCGCCCACCAGCTCTGAGAGATAAACCACTCTTGTTTCGATAGGAAGGATAATCAGTATTACCAACATTACCAGTTCCAGAATGGTAATTCCATGTTATAGTGTCAGCTAATGCCTTACAGATTTTATATCCGGAATTACTGCCATCGTAATTATAACCATTAGTGTTAAGGTAATCTAATAGGGCTTGCCATTCAGGTTTAGTAGGAACATGCCAACCAGTTGGACAAAGTCCTGAAGTATCATTAACTGCTATATAATTATAAAGAGCACCATAGGTTGATGCATAGGAGACACTATCATCATCGTACCAACAATATTGCCCCAGATTACTATTTTTTAATGGCTCAGAAAGGTCTATTCCATTTCTATATTTTGTAGTCTGAAGGTTTTCTTTAAACCAGCATTGACCAGCAATATCCACTAATTCATATGTGTGGCCGTGATAGGATACACTTGTTGCATTACCGCATGGACTATTTGAAACCCAAACAGTATCATTCCTATTTAAGAATGTTATGCTATCAACTTCAGTGACATGAAACGAATCCATACTCCCGTCGGAGTTGTGAATGAGCATTAAGGTGTCATTATAAATGGTATCAATTGTCTGAGCATCTAAAAAATTTATCGATCCCAGAATTATAGAAAGTAATAGATTCCTCATTCTTATTTGATTATGATTTTGCTGCTTTGAATTGAGTTGCTTGTCCTTAGGTGCATTATGTAAATACCAGGACTGATATTATTTTTTGACAGATCAAACTGAAAAGTGTGGGGGCCTACTGGAACTGAGCTAACGTCTAGATTCTTGATTAAATCACCTTTGATATTAAATAAAGAGAATTCTATATCTGATTCATTATTGAGCGTGTAATCTATATTGATATTATCGCTCGTTGGATTTGGATATGCATTGAATGCTGGTGTGGAATTTTGTAGATCTCCTATTTGGGTAAAAACTCCAGGCTCAAAAGTTAGTTTTCTTATATCATCAATCATATAATTCGTAATGGCTCCCGTATTAGGGTGGACATTCATGCCATTATCAAACGTTATCTTTCTTACATTATCAATATTATAATTGTCTGTTGAGCTATTGTTCTGATGCACGAACATAGAAATCTGTCCGTTTATAAAACTACAGCTCCATATTGCTAAAAGTGTAATTATAAATTTCATATGTCCTTCATTTAATCTTAATACGTTCATATCTTATCTAGATGTACTAAATTAGGAAAAATATGCAAGATTCTTCTAATTATACTTTAGGTCGGATTACATGTAATGTGATTAGTAATTCTATTTCACAAATTGGAGGCTAGTAATGGGCTAATTTAGGTCTGTTTATTTCTAAATACAGGCGTTATAAATAGGGCTAGGACTAAAGCTTGTTTTTTTAACTAACAATTGTTAGTTTTGTATAAAGAGGTACAAAATTATGCCTGAATTTTATCCTTTAAAAGTTAAAGAAGTATACAAAAACACTTCTGATTGCTCGGTAGTTACTTTTGCCGTTCCTGAAAAACTACATTCCGCTTTTAACTTTAAACAAGGTCAATACTTGACACTTAGGAAGGATATAAATGATCAAGACATAAGACGCTCATACAGTTTATGTAGTAGCCCTTTCGAAAGTGAGTGGAAAGTTGCTATAAAACAAATTCCTGGTGGCTTGTTTTCGACATATGCTAATGAAGAGCTTAAAACAGGTGATACTCTTCAGGTAATGCCCCCTGGTGGAACATTTGGTATTGAATGTGAGCCTGAAAAAGAGAAGAGTTATGCATTCTTTGCAGCAGGCAGTGGAATTACTCCAGTTATATCCATGATTAAAGCACATTTGCACTCAGAGCCTAAGTCAACTTGTAAGCTTTTCTATGTTAATCGAACTGCTAAAAGCATAATATTTAAAGAAGAATTGGAACAGCTACGGAATATTTATTTTGGACGATTGGAGATATTTTATTTTCTCACTAAGGAACAGCGAGACATAGATCTCTTTAATGGTCGATTTGATGAAGAAAAAATGGACGTCATTACACGTATGTTTTTAGACGTTGTGAATACAGATGCAGTTTTTCTATGTGGACCAGAAAAAATGGTTCACTTCGTGAGTGATTTTTTGGTGGAAAAAGGTCTTCCAAAAGAAAATGTTCATTTTGAACTATTTGTTACTGGTTTAAGTGAAGAAGACAAAGCAAGGGCAGAACGTCTAGCTCAGCAAAATATAGAAGGCACAGAAGTTGTTTTAGTGGATGGAGGTAAGGAATTTGCTTTTACAATGACTAATGAGTATACTAATATACTTGATGCTGCTCTAGGCGCAGGTATGGATTTGCCTTATGCCTGTAAAGGTGGTGTATGTAGTACATGCAAGTGCAAAGTAGTTGAAGGAACTATAGAAATGATGTTAAATTATTGTTTAGAGGATCATGAATTGGAACAAAATCTTGTATTGAGTTGTCAATCTGTGCCTACCTCTGAAAAAGTGAGAGTAGATTTTGATGTATAAATACAGAAAAGACCTATTTTGTCTATAATATGAACTGATTATGAGTGAGAAAGAAATAAAAAATTTAGAGGAAATATTTGAAGCACGTATTGCTCGTGATGAAAAAATTGAGCCTAAAGATTGGATGCCTGAAAAATATCGGAAAACGCATATTCGTCAAATCAGTCAACATGCGCATTCAGAAATTGTAGGAATGCTTCCGGAAGGAAATTGGATTACAAGGGCACCTTCTTTACGAAGAAAAGCAGCTTTGCTAGCTAAAGTGCAAGATGAGGCAGGACACGGTTTATATCTTTACTCTGCTTGTGAAACACTTGGTATATCGAGAGAAGAGATGTATGAACAACTACATACTGGTAAAGCGAAATATTCTTCTATTTTCAATTACCCTACACTTACCTGGGCAGATATGGGTGCTATAGGTTGGCTAGTAGATGGAGCAGCAATCATAAATCAAGTTCCTCTTTGCAATACTTCATACGGGCCTTATGCAAGAGCGATGATAAGAGTATGCAAGGAAGAAAGTTTTCATCAGCGCCAAGGTTTTGAAAGCTTACTAACCCTATGTAAGGGTACTCCAGATCAAAAGAATATGGCACAAGATGCGCTTAATCGTTGGTGGTGGCCAAGTCTAATGATGTTTGGACCAACGGATGATGAAAGCACTCATACTGAGCAAAGTATGAAATGGAAATTGAAACGAAAAACCAATGACGAACTACGTCAACAATTCGTGGATCAGACAGTTCCTCAAGCAGAGATTCTAGGAATAACAATTCCTGACCCAGATCTCAAATGGAATGAAGAAAGGGGACACTATGATTTTGGCAAGATTAATTGGGATGAGTTTTGGCAAGTGGTAAAGGGCCATGGCCCGTGTAATAAACAGCGAATTAAGGATAGAGTTAGCGCTTGGGAAAAAGGAGCTTGGGTTCGAGATGCGGCAATAGCCTATGCAGAAAAGCAAGAAAAGAGAAACCAAGAAGAAAGAAAAGCAAGTTGATAAAAATTAGATAGTATGAAGAAAAACTGGCCGTTATGGGAAGTTTTTGTTAGAAGTAAAAATGGACTAGAGCATCGACATTTTGGTAGCCTACGGGCAGCGGATGCTGAAATGGCATTAGAAAATGCACGTGATGTATATACACGGCGTATGGAAGGTATAAGTATTTGGGTGGTTGAGAGTAAAGATATCACTGCAAGTAATCCGGAAAATAATGGTGAACTATTTGAGCCGGCTCAGGATAAAGTATATAGGCATCCTACCTTTTATGAGCTACCGGACGAGTTAAAACATATGTAGTTGATGAATAAGGAAAGCTTGTATGATTACATCTTGACGATTGCAGACAATTGCTTGATTTTAGGACAACGTTTAGGTGAGCTATGTGGCCATGGACCAAGTTTAGAAACCGATATTGCAGGGACTAATATTTCACTTGATTTGATAGGCCAAACAAGAAGTTTCTATCAATACGCAGCGGATATTGAAGGAAAGGGAAAAACGGAAGACGATATTGCATTCCTGCGTTTAGAAAAAGATTATAAAAACTGTCTTCTTGTTGAACAACCAAATGATCACTTTGGTTACGTAATTGGACGACAATATTTATGGGATACGTTTTACCTGCTATTTTTAAATGAACTGCAAAACTCTTCTGATGAAACTTTGTCAGCAATTGCAAAAAAAGGAATAAAGGAAGTTAGTTATCATCGGAGATTTTCTGGGGATTGGGTAAAAAGATTAGGTGATGGTAGTGAGGAAAGTCATCTAAAAATGCAAGAAGTAGTAAATGGTCTATGGCCATATGTTGATGAACTATTTGACATGACAGGGGTGTCAAAGGAGTTGATTAAGCAGGGTATTGCTGTAGATTTATCCAAATTGCGCGAAACTTACTTTAAACAGGTTTCCGCTTTGCTAGAGGAGGCGACATTAGAAGTGCCAGAAAGGAAATACTTTGTTTATGGAGGAAAAAAAGGGGTGCATTCAGAATATTTTGGATATTTACTAAGCGATCTTCAATACATGCAACGTACTTATCCAAATATGACATGGTAAACTAAATAGTTTGACTAAGGACTCGAATATTAAACGTTCAAAAGCAATTGGAAAGCATCTGCATTTCAATAGCTCATATATCGAGCCAAATATAGATCCCCATTTGAGGGAGATTTTACAAAAAGTATCTGACCCTGAAATTCCTGTCTTAACGGTACTTGATTTAGGGGTTATTCGGGAAGCTATTGAGATAGATAATGTCATACATATTAAATTAACACCAACCTATTCGGGTTGTCCTGCAATGGATGTCTTAGGGGATGATTTAAAAACTGTTTTCTCAACAATTGGTAAAGAAGTTGAGGTTAAATTAGTACTTAGCCCTGCTTGGAGTACTGACTGGATTAGTGAAGAGGGCTTGCAAAAAATGGAAGCCTATGGTATAGCACGCCCATTGAGCGAGTCATTAGATAAAGAAGCCCTTATTGGCAATGCAAGAGTAGTAAAGTGTACGAATTGCGGAAGCAGAAATACAAAAAAAATAAGTCAATTTGGATCTACAGCTTGTAAAGCATTGTTCCAATGTGAAGATTGTCAAGAGCCCTTTGACTACTTTAAGTGTTTGAAGTAGAGGTAAACATTTTTCATCTTGATGTGCGCATCTAATTCGTTATATTTGTTGATAGTCACACTTTAGGCCATGAAAGATAATATTACTCTGTTACGGATTATTTCAATTACACTTATCACAATTATGATGTTTTCGTGTAAGAAGGATGGGGAAATAATTTCTGATAATGATGCGCCTTATTATGACGGTGTTCCTACAGTAGTTATTGAAAACTACATTAACCGTTTGTTTATTGATTTGATTGGTAGGGAACCACTAGATTTAGAGATGGCTGAAGAGCTTGCTGTTCTCAAAGGGGAAGATTTAAGTATAGCTGCTCGAGAAGAATTAATTGAGAAACTTCAAATGGATACTAATTTTATTCCTGGGGATTCTTCATATAAACATGCATATTATATGCGTTTTTATGAAATGTCTAAAGCCCGATTATTGGAGGCTGTAGCTGATCATGAGATTAATAGTGAGTTTATTAATCGGATATTAAATAATGCGTTTGCAGATTCTTTGGCGGGAGATAGTTTTGGTTTGGAGATTAATAACCAGAAGGTGTTGTTGCTAAAAAAAGTTTTAGCTATCCCTAGAGAATACCGCCTTGATTCGATAGGAATAAAAGATATCTATAGCCGTCTTTTAAATAATGCGGTTTATGATGAGATTAATATGAATACTTTCAACTTTCTGCGGGCATCTTTTAATGATTTGTTTTTTCGTTATCCAACACAAAGTGAATTTGATAGAGGATATAGCATGATTGAGTATGATCAATCTGAAATACTTTTTGGAGTTTCTGGACAAAATAAAGGTGATTTTATCTCCATACTTGTAAACTCTAAAGAGTTTTATGAGGGTATGGTAAAGTGGTTATATCAGACACTTCTGGCTAGAGAGCCGTCTACGGCAGAAGTGGTAGGGCATATGCAAACATTTTATGTTGATCATGATGTCCAAAAGCTACAGAGGAATATTATGGCAACGGATGAATATGCAAATTTTAATTAATGGTATGAGGGTGTATTTTAAATTAAAGACAATTTTAATTTACTTGCTTTTTCTAGCATTACCTTTCAGCTGTAAGAAACAGGATGATTCTTACATTGTAAATACTGAGTTGATTTTACCTGCCAACGCTTTTAAAACAAAGCAGAAAACAGATCAGCAGTATGTAGCTATTTTGCATGCTAATCTTTTTCAGCAAGCCTTGTCAGCAAATGAGCTTTATGATGTTGCCCAGTGTGTAGAATCTATAGGTGATAAAGAGGTTGCACGGGAAGTAATTATAAGTAACTTCATGAATAAGTCAGGTGTGATTATGCCAAGTGATTCAATGATGCGGGCAGATATTGATGGTTTTATTTATGAAACCTATAAGCGTTTTCTAGTTAGAGAACCTACAGAGGCAGAGACCACTTATTTTAAAAATTATATTAATTCAGATCCCAATGTAACACCAGAGTTGGTATATTTTGCTTTTGCACTATCCAACGAGTATCTCTTTTATTGATTAATGATAAATACAAATGGCAATCAATCGTAGAAATTTTATAAAAAAAAGCGGGACACTAGCAGCAGGGGCATTAATAGCGCCCTATATTCTTCCTTCTGGTAGATTGTTTGCTCAAACAGGAAGTCAGATTGCAGAACATGTTGTTTATGTTCTTTTTGCTGGTGGTGTTCGTCAGCAAGAGTCTGTTTTACAGCGCTATTTAGATGATAGTCAGGGGTTGGGTAGTAATTATGCGGGTAACATCATGCCCAATACTTTTGATGGAGCAGCACCAACACAAAAGATTGTATACGGAACTGGAGCAGGTGGCCCTACACCGATTCCTACCATATTAAGTCAAAGTTTACAACAGCAGGGTACGTTATTTAAAGAAATGAGAAGTCCAACTGCCTCACACTATAATGGACTTAACGCCTTATTACAGGGGAGTACTGCAAATACTCAGGGTTTGAAATCAAAGCCAATGTATCCGACTATTTTTGAATACCTGAGAAAGCATGGAGGGTTTCCAGCCACTAAAATTTGGTTTGTCGGCAATGGAATAGGAAATTCTGTGCCTTTGTTAAATTACAGTGAGTACAACGGATATGGCTCAAAATATGGAGCAAACTTTTTTGCACCTTCTATTACCTTTGGTGATAAAGGTTTTGACCATTTGTCCAATGCAAAGATTTATCATCCTGAAGATCAACTTTCGCCTATTTATCAAATGAAATATTTTCTAGATAATAGCTTTAAGAATTTAGGTAATGCTTTGCCTTTATTAAACAATACAGATGAGGAAAAGCAAGACATTAAAGCCTTCATGGATGAAATGATGAATAAAACTTCAGCGGGTACGATTGACTTTCCTCCAGTTGGAGATAATGGAGATCTTCATACAATTGGCTATGCGTGTGAAGTAATGCGTTGGTTCAAGCCTGCACTTACTGTTGTTAATATGAATAATGTTGATGGATGTCACAGTAACTTCACAGGTTATTTGAGAAACCTGCATCGGGCTGATCATGCATTGGGTCATATTTGGTCTTGTATTCAATCTATTCCAGAAATGGCAGGCAATACTGTTTTAATTGCGACCCCAGAGTGCGGAAGAAATCTCCAGCACAATAATATAATGGATACAGAGAATCAGTGGTATGCCTATGATCATTCAGATCAGAATTCACGAAGAGTGTTTAGTCTCATGGCTGGTGCAGGTGTTCCTAGTAACCTTCAGATAGGTAGTGAGACCAACCCAATTGGTTTAACAACAGATGGTGTCCCTACTATTGCCGAAATTTTAGGTGGAAATGCCTTAAAGAATGATGTTCTTAACAGTGGTTTCTTAGCACCGGGTACTCAATCTTTATTTGATAGAATATAATATGACCTATGTCTTATGTAAATAGATTTCTGCTTTTATTATCCGTTGTTATGGCCATAGTGTTTTTGGATTCTTGTAAAAAAGATGTAGCTATCAATCCATTTGATGATCCTTCTATACAAGCGCCAGTGGTTAATACAGATAGTGTAAATCTGGAACCAAATAGTTTCGCTTATTTACATAAAAATATTTTTAAGCCAACCTGCTCTAATTCAGGTTGTCATGATGGCACCTTTGAGCCTGATTTCAGAACGATTTACAGTTCTTATAATACTTTAGTATATCATCCGCTCATTTCTAATAACGCCGCAGGGACTTTTACCTACAGGGTTATGCCAGGGAATGCAGATTTATCTGTATTACATGAACGTTTGATAAATTTTATTCCAAATTCTTCTGGAATAATGCCTTTGGCAGTAGATCAGGGTTCAGATTGGGAGGAAAAAGAAACGGAGTATATTCAAAATATTAAAGATTGGATAAACGATGGGGCAAAGGATATTTATGGGAATATTCCTAGTCTTGGTAATTTACACCCTAAAGGAATTGGGATTGTAGCATTTCAATCTGGTACTACATCTAATCCTTATGTAAGGTTAGGTGGAAGTAATGCTCCGATTGAAGTGCCTGCATCTAATATTGATGTTTGGTTTGCGCTTGATGATGATCAAACAGCTGCAAGTCAAATGCAATTTAATAAATACAAGTTAAATGATTCCCCATATTATTTTACAGAAGTTGGTTATGGTGATTTGCAAATTGAATCAGCAATAACAGAAGATGATTTATGGGGATCACCAACCTCGTTTACGCACAAGGCAAGCCTGGATTTGTCTACCTTTTCAGTTGGCACATATCTTTATCTTAGAGTATATGTCCAAGATGAAGATCATCCTAACCCTGTTGAATTTCCTAATGATGGTTCGCATCAGTCGATGTTAGCCTATTTTACACTAAAGGTTATATGATAAAACAGATTTCAATCATATTGCTATGCTTTGTATTAATTACTTCTTGTAAAAAGGAAGACAATACGCCTAAAATTCCAGAGATAAGTCTTGTTTCTATTTCCCCCACAACTTTAGTACAGTTTGAAGAGCCAGTTAATATTGTAATTGGCTACAAGGATTTAGATGGTGATTTAGGTTTTGAGAATCCAGACTCCTTTGCGCTTCAGATTAAGGATAATAGATTGGAGGACCCAGATTGGTATCACGTTCCTCCTTTATCCCCTATTGGAAGTAATGTGTCCATTCAAGGAGAATTGGATATTCAAATTAGCTCTCTTTTCTTATTAGGGAATGGATCAGAGGAGCAAACCTCATTTACCATCAAAATGGTAGATAGAGCAGGCAATTGGAGTCAAGAAATTATGACGCCGCAGCTTATTATTAAAGATAGCCTGTAGCATTAGAATATAGTAATGACTGAGTTGAAGAGAAATAGATATCATATACCAGCTTTCTCCTGGAACCTTTTATGTTTCAGGCAAGCTGTCTTAATCTTATCCCTTCTATTTTATTCAATATCAGAATCTAATGCTCAGAATACGTTCAATATGCGAGATACGATTGTCCCAGATTGTAAAGGTTTTTTTTATGACAGTCAAGGACCATCTGCTTCTTACTTGTTTAGTGAGGATTATACTTTCACAATTAATAATGGTGGAGTTATTAGTATGTTCTTTAATGACTTTTTTACAGAAATAAATACGGATTCTATTCGATTTTTTGATGGTCCAGATACACTTTCTCCTCAAATAGGTCCCTCTTATAGTGGAGGGGTTGTATTGCCAACAATTGTAGCCAATAGTGGAGCTCTTACCATTCATTTTTCATCAGATGCTAACGTGCAAAGATCAGGCTGGGAAGCCTATTGGACAACTATAGCAAGTCCACCAGTACCGCCTATGATGTCGATTTCTCCAGCGCCATCTTGTAGTACCACTACAGTCGAATTAGTGTTTACATCACCCGTGCCCTGTGATTCGATTGAGGTAGGTGATTTTACAATTAATGGACTTTTAACAATACCTATACAGAATGTTATCCCTCAAAACTGTTTAAATGACAGCACTACATCAATACACCTGATATTGTCTTCTCCACTAGATGAAAACTGTAATTATACAGTAGATTATAATCTTGAATTACGTGATGCGTGTGATAGTATATGGTCATTTTTGCTTAATGATTCTTTTATGCTTTCTAGCTGTCCGCCTAAATTGACAATTGAAGTTGATGAGGATACAATATGTGTTGGAGCTTGTGCAACATTGGAGGCAATACTACCCAGTTGTCTTAATTATAATTACAATTGGAATAATGGCTTGGCGAGTAATTCAGGGCCATTTACTGTTTGTCCATCTGTGAGTACAACCTATACAGTAACTGTTCAGGATATCGGTGCTACAGGGCCTGCAGTATCTTCTTCAATAACTATTCATGTTCTAGATGCAAAAATCATTAGCTCAGACACAACATTATGTCAATCAGATTCAGCAATCATACTTACAGCATTGCATTCTGGGGGTATTTGGAGAGGCATTGGTATAACAGATAGTATTGGTGGTGTCTTTGATCCTGATAGCGCAGGTCCAGGAACTCATTTTGTAAGGTATAATATGAATGGGTTTTGTGAGGATACGCTTTGGATAGAAGTTAAACCTATAGATGCAGGATTGGATGAAGCAGCATGCCCAGGCTCTAATCCATTTCTTGTTGGCGGTTTTAGTCCAAATGGAGGTATATGGACAGGAGATTCAATTCAGTCAAATGGTTTATTTAATCCATTGCTTAATGGTATATATACAATTACATATACTTATAATGGTTGTTCTGAGGATAAGAAAGTCTATGTTGATAATATCTCAGGTCCTATACAAAAAGATACGGTTTGCCAATCCCTTCCACCATATGATATTAGTATAAGCCCATTTGGTGGTAAATGGTTTGGGGCGGGCATTATAGATTCCGTATATGGCACTTTCGATCCAGATGAGGTAGGTGGAGGTTTACAGCATGTGGAATATCATATAAATGGTTGTGTGGATACGTTTGAGATATTCGTCAATGAAATTGAGGTCAGTGATAAAGAATTTGTATGTCCCTATCAAAGTCCATTGTTTATTACGCCTTCACCCACACCTCTTGGTGGATGGTGGAAGGGTATAGGTGTACTCGATTCTATAACTGGTTGGTATGACCCAGGAGTTTTGGGTTTCATAAATGGATGGGATACTTTGGTGTACGAAATCCCTAATGGCTGTCAAGATACTATGTTGATGCGTATCCGTGAAACAACAATTGGAGAAGACAGCGTATTCTTTTGTATTGATGATGATTCTATGAAGTTAAATTGGGCGACTGTTCAAAGGTTTCCTTTTGGTGGACTCTGGTCGGGTGCTGGGCTAATTTCTAATCTTTATTTTAAGCCGTCTCTAGCAGGACCAGGCACTCATACATTATTCTACACAGCTAATGAGTGCACGGATAGTATTGTTATGGTAGTATATCCTGAAGTTATTTCATTAGATACCTTAATGTGCAGTAGTCAACCGTCTTTTATTATTCAACAAATGCCCCCCGGAGGTCATTGGTGGGCTAATGGAGCAGGTATTATTGATAGCTCGACAGGTTTGTTTGACCCAAGTGTGGCACTTCAAGATACTCAATTTGTGTATTTTGACAACCCAGCTGGATGTGTTGATTCCGTTCTAATCGCTGTATATCCTTTTGAAGCAGCTAGTATCTCTGGTTTAGATTCTTTTTATTGCTTTAAGGATCAAGATTTTCAACTAGTATTTACGCCAGCTACAGCCTCCATTATAGGTCCTTTGAATAATAATCATTTTAATCCTACAATAGCGGGAGAGGGACAACATAGTATTATGGTAGAATACGGTTCTGGAGTTTGTTACACAATGGATTCTTTGCAAATTACTGTTTTACCCGAATTGACAAGTGCATTGACTGCTACTGAGGATACTATTTGTTTCGGTCAAGGTGTACAACTCACTGTTACTGCTTCGGGTGGGGAACCTGGAGTTTTATATACTTATTCTTGGAATCAAGGGCTTTTTCCAATAGAGAGTAATAATGTAAATCCACAAGTTAATACGACATATGTTTCTACAGTTTCAGATGGATGTTCTGACGATGCCGTAGATTCCATAAATATCATAATTGCAGAACAGTTTGATGTTTCTTTTGAAACCAGTGATTTGTTATGCTATGGATTACAGGGTTACGCTAAAGCTAATGTATCTGGAAGTAGTAATTATGCTTATCACTGGAGTACCACTCCAATTCAAACATCGGATAGTCTTGTGGGTTTTGCAGGGGATAGTTATACAATTACCATTACGGATTTGGTTTCAGGCTGTACATTGGATACTCTAATCAAAGTGCCAAATTATAGCATTGTTAATGCCTTATTTAGTATTAGTCCTAATTTGCCTTGTGTTTCTTACGAACAGAAGGATATTCTTCGATTCATTGATTTAAGTAATAATGTTGATAGTGGATACTGGGATTTTGGGAACGATTCAATAACGAACTATGTATATGGAGAAAACCCCTCGACAAGCTTTACAGAGTCTGGATACTATAATGTAAGCTTAACCGCCTATAATGAAGGGGGATGTATGGATGAATACAGTTTAGAATTATGTATTTATGATCCTGCCGATCTGTTTGTAGCAGACGCATTTTCTCCAAATGGCGATGGTGTAAATGATGTTTTATATGTTCGTGCAAATGGTATTTCAACATTAGACTTTTTTATATTCAATCGATGGGGTAAAAAAGTATTTGAATCTCACAGTATCCATCATGGATGGGATGGTAGTTTTGAAGGTAAGGACTTAAACACTGAGGTATTTATTTATCACGTGTCCGCTGTAACTAATCAAGGAGAAATAATACGTAAAAAGGGAAATGTAACTTTAATCAAATAATACTCTTAATTTCTTTAGTGAAAAGATTTTGAAGTGCTTGCAAAATCTAATTCACGTTATAATTAAATGTGATTTCTATTGCTTGTAATTGGTGTCGTGATTATCCATCACTTGCTTAGCAATCGCATGTAAGTCGGTATTAAAGCCCGTTTCGTGGTTATTGGTGCTAAGATCAACATTATAAATACTATTAAGCCAGATTAGAGAGCCTGTTTCTATAATAATTTGTCCTTGATGTCCTTTTTCATCTGTAAAAAGTGAATTATGCTTTGGGCCCATGAAACCAATATTATCTAATAACGCTCCATCTTCATACATTTGATTTAATTCTACTCCTGCCCATCCTGTGGGAATTGAGAAAATATTTGTAGATGGGAATTCCAATCTTAATTGATTTATCATTTCATTGTGAACAATATCATTTACAACAAAGCCATAAAAATCTTGCATTGTGTTAAAACTAAAAACTTGTATCATTGAATCCCATTTCTGTGGAAAATCAATTTGCGGTATAGCAATAAATATAGTTATATCTGGATTGTTCTGTAATGCATATTCTATCCATGCTCTATGACCTTCCACTCGATCATTTGGGTTGCTTGTGTCATGCCCTGAAGTCATTCCAAAAATCTCAATATTCCCTTCATCAAGGGCTGATTTAATGTCATTATGTGCTTGGGTTGTTGAATCATTCCAGAAATTAATTGGTCTTCCATTTTCTCCTCCTCGAGTAATAAGAGTACTGTTGTGATTGTTGAATCCAGCGTCAAGGGCCAATGTGTCAATTTTTTGAGCATAAGGTTTAAAAAAACTATTCCCTATAAGTAGCATATTATAGCCTTTTTCATTATTTGAATCAGGTTCATCTTCTTTCTTACAGGAAAAGCAAACTAAGATTAATGTGATTATCCACAAATTTTTAAAATTCATTTTATTTCGTTTTTACTATTCTAATTGCTTGATTATCAGTTTTAAAGACATAGATATCAGGGGGTAGGTTAGATAGATTAATGGTGCTTGTTTCTGAATTTATATGACCGCTAATCATTAACTCTCCAAGTATATTATATATCATGTATTGTTTGACAGATGTCAAATCCATTTTAATGGTAATTTGATCGCTGAATGGATTTGGATAAGCCAGGTAATCTGTGTCAGTTTTGATGGTTCTATTGCTTGAAGCTAATGTGCTACATCCAATAAGACCATTAATGTTGTATTTAGAAACAAAATTCCAAATTTCCTCAGAAGCATCAATCGTCATATTTCCAAAACTTCCAGGCCAATCATGTCCTCCACCTATCACTTTTAATTCCTCCACGTAGGCACAACCTGATGCAGTTAACCAAGTATATCGCTCAACACTTGGACTGACAATATTAACAACAGCAGTTGTATC
>CAJXBJ010000015.1 GCA_913050195.1 uncultured Saprospirales bacterium | reverse complement strand
TCTTGAAGCCATAGCCTATTGACAAACTCCGCTTAATAAAATCAAGCTGAGCAGGTAATTTTTGGACTTGAATAACAGAAACTGTATCTATAAAAAGCACATTTGAAAAACCTGTAACCAAGCCCAAACTATAATTAGTATGTAAATCATTTATCAGTAATGAAAACCCAGCATTAAAATTCAGAAAAGAAGAATCTTGTTTAAACATTTCTATTTGCCCCTTAACCCCCGTCCCATTCTTATTTAGACTTGGAAAAGATGCCTCAATCTCTAAGTTCTGCCCTCCATCAACTTGCGATTTCCAATCAGCTCGAAAAAGCTCACCATAGGATAATGCATTTTGAAAATTCATATTGAAGTCTCCATTAATTCTTAGTCTAGAAGCATTGTTGGGGTCTGTAGAAAAACCCATAATTCCATTAAGATAGGATGTCTTTTTTTCATCTAAATACAACAATATGCTCGCTTTATTTCTTCTAATACGCAACTGAGGCTGACTATCAATTTTTACATAAGAAAGCGCCTTAAGTTTGGACGATATCTCACTAAAAGCTTTCTCAGAGTAAGGCTCATTTAGTTTTATTCCTGTTACAAATGGCAATAGCTTTTTCCTGATTGACAACCCTCCTATTATTTTGACACTATCGACGGTTACAAGTTGCCCTCTATCTAAATCCAACATTAGAGCAACATTATTATCACTAAGTTTCGCTTTTTGTTTAATCTGAGCTAAAGGATAACCGCTATTAGCATAACAATCCAAAATATTTTGCTTTAAGACTTCCAAAAAACCCACATTTACATATGCACCCTTTTTCTTATTTAATGCTTCCTCCATGACTTGGAAACAGTAAGAAGAGTCACCTACCAATTCTATGTCAGACCAAACATATCTAGAACCCAAATGAAAGACTGCTGTTCTATTTCCTTCTAGCGCCAATACAGTATCAATACTTGCCTCCAAGTATCCTTCACCCCAACGATCTTTTCTGAATCTCTCTAAAGATTCTAGGTCTGAAAATGAAATTTTAAAATTGCGCTTGTTAAAACACTTTTGATCCGTAGAGTCTATCTTCAAGCTTATTTGTTGGGGGTTTTGGCCTATTAAGACAACTGAAAAGGACAAAATAGCTAATTTTAAGCCTATGAAAAGCATTTGCATATTTATACTGAGCCTAATTAGCACACAAACCATAGCACAAGATAGTCTAGCAAGACAATTTAGTCAAATCATTAATAAAGAAGACCTAAAAGCACATCTAACAAAGTTTTCCTCTGATGCTTTCGAAGGACGGGAAGCTGGAAGACTTGGACAACGCCTGGCTGGAACATATTTGGCAAATATGTTTGAGAAATATGGAATAGAAAAATATAAAGACAGCACCTATTTTCAACGTTTTAGTTTTGAAGAAAAACGCATAAGTTCTGCTTACATTAAAATTGACTCTGCCGAGCTTAAATCAAATAAAGACTTTTACTTAATACCTAGGTATAGAGTTCCAAAAAAGCATACAATTGGAAAACCCAATGTAATTAAGCCCGAAGTCTTTTTAAACTCAGATAGCCTATTGGAAGGAAAAGAATGGACAGTATATTTAGAAATGGACAAAAATCTAGAAGAACACATTAGAAAGTTGCGATTAATACTGCGGCATGGCATTAGAGCTAAAGCAAAGACAACACTACTTGTCGTAAGCAACATCGACAGTATAAAAAGCATATTAAAGGACGAATGGGAGCATAGCCAAAACCAATTAAGCTCTTTATCTGAAAAAACAGAAAATGAATACTTGGCTTTATTGTTTTCAAAAGAACAATATCAAAAGTATATAGGCAAACTAAAAAGCAGCAAGAAGGATAGTGCATCCTTTTATACAACTTGGAATAAAAAAACATTTTATACTGAAAATATTATTGGCTTCGTACATGGAAACAAATATGCCAATGAATATATAGTTATATCGGCCCATTATGACCATATGGGAAAAAAAGGCAATCAAATTTATAATGGTGCTGACGATGATGGTACAGGAACTATGGGAATACTATTAATTGCAAAAGCAATATCTGAAGCCAAAAAAAATGGAGTTGTCTTTGACAAGCATTTTGTGTTTATTGGAATGTCTGCTGAAGAAAAAGGTCTTTTAGGCTCTAGATATTATACTGAAAATCCATTTATTCCACTTGAACGCACTTGCACAAACCTTAATATTGACATGATTGGAAGAACAGACATGTTAAAACATGAAAAAACAAACTACCTCTATATTATTGGGTCTAATATGATAGACACAGCACTTCACAATGTGAATCATTTAGCAAATGAACAATACTCAAAACTATATTTGGACTACAGGTTCAACAACACTTCAGATCCCAATCAGTTTTATTATCGTTCAGATCATTACAACTTTGCTAAAAACAACATCCCTGTGATTTTTTATTTCCGAGGAGTTCATGAAGATTATCATAAACCTTCTGATACGGTTGATAAAATTGAGTGGGATATCTATACTAAAATCACAAAACACATTTTTTATACAGCTTGGACCATTGGTCGTTCGCCAAAAATATTGTCTATTGATTAATTTAATAGCCCTTCTAGCAATTTAATTTAAGACTAAGTTCATCCAACTGCACCTTTTCAATAACCGAAGGTGCATCTAACATCAAATCACGACCCATATTATTCTTAGGGAAAGCAATATAGTCTCTAATAGATGCATCTCCACCCATTAAAGCACAGAGCCTATCAAAGCCTAAGGCAATACCCCCATGAGGCGGAGCCCCATATTTAAAAGCATCTAATAAAAACCCAAATTTCTCAGTATACTCCAATTTATCCATTCCTAGAAGCTCAAAAACTTTTTCTTGTATTAGCCTATCATGTATCCTAATAGACCCTCCTCCTATCTCAACCCCGTTAATAACCATGTCATATGCATTGGCATTAACCTCTCCAGGGCTATGATCCATTTTCTGGATATCTTCTTCCTTTGGGGCTGTAAAAGGATGATGTATTGCATGCCATCGCTGACTATCATCATCATATTCTACTAATGGAAAGTCTACGACCCATAGAGGCTTGTAAACATCATCTTGAATCAATTGAAGCCTATCTGCCATTTCTAAGCGCAACATATTCATGGCTTTTGGTGTATGCTTTGAAGTCCCTGACAACACTAATAACAAATCACCTTTTTTACAGCCTGTGGTTATACCCCATGCCTCACGTTGTGACTCATCATAAAACTTATCAATAGAAGACTTTGTAGTACCATCTTCATTAAACTTACAATACACTAAGCCCTTCGCTCCTACCTGCTGGGAACGAACAAAATCAGTTAGCTTATCCAATTGTTTTCTAGTAAAATTCGATGCGCCCTCCACCCTTATTCCAAGGACAACCTCTGCTTCATCGAAAACTTTAAAACCTTTGTTCTGCATCAATTCTGTCAAATCATTAAAGCGCATATCAAAACGCAAATCAGGCTTATCAGAGCCATACTTTGTAATAGCCTCTTTATAAGTCATGCGTTCAAAATCTGGAAGATCTACACCTTTAACCATCTTGAATAAATGCTTTACAAGCCCCTCAAAAACATTTAAAATATCTTCTTGCTCCACAAATGCCATTTCACAATCAATCTGCGTAAATTCAGGCTGACGATCAGCCCGTAAATCTTCATCTCTAAAACACTTTACTATTTGCATATAACGGTCAAATCCTGAGACCATTAACAACTGCTTAAATGTCTGTGGCGACTGAGGAAGGGCATAAAACTGACCCTCATTTAAACGTGAGGGCACTACAAAATCGCGGGCACCCTCTGGGGTAGATTTAATTAGAAATGGCGTTTCTATCTCTAAAAAATCAACACTACTTAGATAAGTGCGACATGCCTGCGCCACTTTGTGCCTAAGCACAATGTTGTCGCGAATTGGTGCTCTTCTTAAATCTAAAAATCTATACTTCATCCTAAGCTCTTCCCCTCCATCCGTCTCATTTTCTATGGTAAAAGGAGGTGTTTCAGCCTTATTTAAAACTTCAAGGCTTAAGACCTCTATTTCTATATCTCCTGTTGAAATATTCTTATTTTTATTGGAACGTTCGCTCACATTACCCTTTACACGAACAACATCTTCCCTACCTAATTTTCTAGCCTCTAAACATAAGGGCGCATTTGTATCCATGTTAAACACCAACTGAGTAATTCCAAATCGATCTCTTAAGTCAATAAAGGTCAAGCCACCTAAGTCTCTAGACTTTTGAACCCAAGCTGAAAGCGTAACCTTATCACCTACATTTTCCATCTTTAACTCACCACAATTATGCGTTCTATACATATCTATTTTTGTTTTGCTGCAAATGTACATATAAAACATCGATTTGTCCTTTTTACTCTCTAGAAAGCTTTTTTTTGTAACTTAAACGATTCATGAATTATTCTTTCTTTTTCTTTAAAACTCAACTTAAATCGTATTTACTAATTCTTGTTATACTTTTTATGTCAACAGGGAAAGCTCAGAACATATTGAGCAATGCCGGTTTTGAGCTTGGAAGCATTGGTTGGAGCACCTATATTAATACAGCAAATGGCTATGCTGCTAGCATAAATACAGTGAGCAACACCAAACACAGTGGAAACAGTTGCATGAAAGTGCAGATAACGCAAATACCAAACAGCCTATCTTATGGCGTAGCTTTGAAAAACAACAACTTAGAAGTGAAGTCCGGTCGCTCATATCAAGCAAGCATTTGGCTAAAAGCAAGTAACAATATTGATGCTCGATTAACTTTTAGAAAAAACTCTAGCCCCTATACAGAATATGAAAGCACAACTATACAGCTAAACACAGACTGGGAGATGTATCAACTTGTTTTAGATGGCTGTCCAGTTAGCACAAGCTCTGATATGCGATTTGCAATAGAACTTGGCACGAGCACAGGCACAGTTTATATTGATGATGCCGTAATTACTGATTGCAGCAGATCTAATGGAATGCATTCTTTGCAAGGAAGTGTGATTGGCAAGGGCGAAATAGCTATATCAAACAACTTTTCAACTCAACATATATTAGAATCAGGCAATACCAACTATGTGACTGGAGAAAATATCACATTAACAGCCACTGCAAGCCCTGGTTATTCTTTTACAAAGTGGGGTGGAGCCTGTAGCGGAACAGGTACATGCAATGTTACAATTTCTAACAACACTGCTGTTTCTGCTTATTTTACTAAAACCTCTAATGTAGATGTTTGCATAGACCCTCTAAATAGTGTTGATTGGAGCATTGCAGGTCACGAAGGCGCAATTACTTTTGTAGAAGATAATGTGATTAACATGACTCAGGCGCCATACAACTGCATCGGGAACAATAGCACAAACAACTATACCAAAATACAGCAAGCTTTAAATGATGCTGCTAATAATTCAGGATGGACTGTGCTTTATTTTCCTGCAGGATCCTATAAGATACAAGGAAATAGTCCTTTAGTGATAAGCGACAGCACAATAATTCGTGGCGAATGCCAATCAAGCACAAAGTTTAATTTGAATTTTTCAGGATATAATGGAAAAAAAGGTTGCTTTTATGCAAAATACTCTGGGAGCCATGGCAGCAATAGAGATATTTTAAATGGATCAATGCTAAAAAGCAACCAACTTACACTTTCATCTACTTCAGGCATACAAGTTGGAGATTTTATAGAGCTTAGTCAGGATAATGATCCAAACCTCATGTATTTTGCTCCTGGATGGCCAGGACAAAGCGTATCAGATGTTTCAGCTGCAGGAAACAGCTGGGCATCTAGAGCTGTAGGAGAGATTGCAAGGATAACACAAATTAGTGGCCAATCTGTATGGCTCGATAGAAATTTACATCACAGTTATAGGCAAGAATTAAACCCTAAGGCCAAGCCAATAAAAATGGTTAAAAATGTAGGATTTGAAAATTTTAAAATTGAAAGAATTGACAGCGATTCATCTTACAATATTTTCATGAAGTATGCTTATAATTCATGGGTCCGCAATATTTATAGTTTTTATGCTGTGAAAGGGCATGTGAGTTTAGAAAATGCCTACCACTGCGAAATAAGAGATAGCTATTTCTATAATGCACATCGCTATGGAAGCACAGGCATGGCTTATGGCGCTGACATGAAATTCAGAAGCACTCTAAATCTGGTTGAAAATAATATTTTTCGCAAGCTTAGACATTCCATGATTGTAAGCATAGGCTGCAATGGAAATGTTTATGGGTATAATTACAGCAGAGAAAGCCATGATCAATTAGGCGCTGGAGTAAATACTAAATGTGATATTTCGATACATGGATTCTATCCATTTATGAATCTTTTTGAAGGAAACATTGTTCAATATATATATTCAGGAGATTGGAATGGAGCTAGTGGACCAGGAAACACCTTCTTTAGAAATAGAGTCTATGACAAACCCCTGAAAGTAAAAAATGGCTCGCATCGTCAAAACATTATTGGAAATGAACTCACAAATTGGGCTTTAGGCGGACCCGGTCTTAATTCCAATATAGAAATAGCCTCTAATTGCAATAATACAAACCAACATAGCAATAACGACAGAGGAAATATCGACAATAATCTTTTTCACACTTTACCCATTAGTTTGTATAGGTCTAACTCAAATAACCTTTATGGTTTTCAAATACCCTCCATAGGCCCTTACTACCCTATTGAGGAACACATAAATCTGGCATACCATAACTACCTAAACAATACCTATGTGGACTGTCTCCCAAATTGCAATCTAAACATAAATCAAATGGATAGTATTTATAAAACTTGCCACAATACTATTTCCATCACAGGACCTAGCTATCCCACAAAACGTGTTTTGCATGGTATTAAAATAAATAGCATACCAAATAATTATGGCGGCGGGCTAGAAGGCAACCCAGAGCTGTATTATAAAATAAAAAATGGCAATACCACCATATTTACAAGCACAATTGCATCTAGCAGTATGCCACCTATTTATTTGTCCTGCAATTATATTGAACTAAACAGCAACGCCACTTATAATATCGAGATTTGGGACGATGATTCCCCTCTAAATGATGATCATTTATCAACCTTATCTATGCTTGGAAGCTCAAATGCAAACTCTTTAAATGGGAACAACACTTCTTTAAGCTTAACGAAAACTAATTATAGCACTAATTACTATTGGAGCACAGGTAGCACAAATAGCTATGAAAGCATTAGTCAGGCTGGAAACTACAGCCTACAAATAGAAACACCAGAAGGCTGTGAGGCAAAGCATGATTTTCTAGTAGAATTTGCTCAAAAACCTACAATTACTTTACACCCTTGGGGGCCTCAAGTCTTATGCCCCAACTCTCCACCAGGAATATTAAATATTAATGTTAATGGAGGCTTTAATGTACAATATCAATGGTATTGGAACAATACAAACTCTAATATAAATGGAACGCCAATTAATGGCGCTAACAGTTCTAGCTTTGTGCCTCCGACTAACACATATGGTACAAAATACTATTATTGTATAGTTTCTGATTTTACGTCAGGGTGTGGATCTGACACTTCTTCAACAGCCTCCGTTACGATTCAAGACGGACCACTTATCACAACACAGCCTTTTTCCTATCAAACTATTTGTCAAAACACCCCAGTTGCTATACTACAAACCTTTGCAACAGGGCCCACACCCCTAGACTATCAATGGTATAGCAGCGATTCCGCAAACGGAATTAACCCAACACAAATTCCGGGAGAAACGGATTCAATATTTATACCACCGAATGATAGCATAGGAACCTTTTACTACTATTGCGTCGCAAAGCAAAAAGGTTTTGGAAATTGCGTTTCTGTAACCAGCCATACATGCACCGTAAATGTGATAAGTCAACCTACCATCTTACAACAAGGAATTGACTCTCAAGCTATTTGCATCAATGCTATGCCAAACCCTCTAAATATAGAACTAAGCCAGGTGGGACAACACATTGAATATGAGTGGTTTCATAATGGAAATTCAATCGCTGGGGCACATGACTCAACATATTTACCTTCTCCTAATCCTGGAATAAATAAATACTCATGCAACATTACCGTTAATGCAGGCGGCTGTTATAGCCTTAACTCTGATAGCTTTATTGTAAATGCTATTGAGGGTGCAAAGCTTTTAAACCCACAAAACATGAGTCAGCTTAACCTTTGCCAAGATGACTCTGTATATCCAATGATTTTAGAAAGCCAAGGCGGAAATCTTCAATGGTATAGTAATGACTCTGCTAGTTTTACTGGTGCATCTTTAATTTCAGGTGCAGTTACAGACACTCTTTATTGGCCTGACAGCATAAAGCATGGACAATATCACTATTTCTGTATAGCTCAGGACACATCTATACATAATTGCGGCAATGACACAATGTTTGTATTTAAAATTTCATGGAACCCTACACCTTTAGCTGACTTTAATTATTCAGATTCATTGTTGCATTTTCAATTTAACAACCTGAGCCAAAACGCTACATCGTTTCTTTGGTTCTTTGGTGATGGAGACTCAAGCAACACTCAAAACCCTTCTCACTCTTATGATTCTATTGGAACATATCAGATAACACTGATTGCATATAATCAATGCTCAACGGACACATTAACCGATATTTTAAATATCTCCATTAGCGATGTCAGAAAATTAGAAGGATTTGATTTTCAATGCTATCCAAACCCTGTTACATCTCACCAAAACATAAACATTATGCTCCCAAAAATTGAAGGTAGATTAAGCATATATAACATTGAAGGCAAACTTATCTGGTGTGAACAAATAACTCAATCCAAATATTGCATAAATACAGATAAATGGTCTGCAGGCTCTTATTATATAGAATGGGTGGAAAACAACAAGTGCCATAAGCAAAAATTAAAGTTACTATGAACAATATTAATCACATGACACATCACATTTGTTCTTTAACTCAAATACGCTTTATCAAAGCTTTTCTTTTACATACTATAGTTGTTGTCCTATTTTCAACAACAAAAGTTTGGGGGCAAAACATTATTGACAACGGAGGTTTTGAAAATGGCACTGGAAACTGGTCTGGGTATTTTAACAGCTCGTATAGTGGCAGTTTTAGTATTGTTAACAGCAATTCTCACAGTGGAAATAAAGCGGCAAAAATACAGGTGAATTCAATACCATCTAATCCACTAGTTTATAATGTGCAGTTGCGAAATAACACATTTTATGCAGATAGTGGACATGCCTATCATATTAGCTTATGGATGAAAGCCAGCAGCAATCTAGATGTTCAAATTATTATTTCACAAAACAATAGTCCTTGGGCATGGGTTGGTGCTAAAACGGTCAATCTAAGCACTGTATATGAGCAATATGATTTATACATACCCAATTGCCAATTCAGCACAAAAAACGGACTTCGATTTGCCGTAAGGTGTGGCAATAGTATTGGAAGCATCTATATCGACGATGTTGTAATAACCGACTGCACTAAAGAGACGGGCGAAAAAAGCTTGCAAACTGCAATTTATGGCGAAGGAACTGTTTACTCTGAATCAAAGATTGGCACCTCTGAATTTTTATTGAGCAGCACCCAAAATTACGCGCAAGGAGATAGCATAACCTTGACCTATCAAAGTGAACCCGGTTATAGCTTTAATGGTTGGAGTGGTGCATGTTCAGGCACAGGGCCTTGTACAATTGTAATGAATAGCAATAAGATCGTTAGTGCTCACTTTGAAAAAAGCAGCTCTATTGATGAATGTATTGATTATAGAAATCAGGTAGACTGGTCGATTGCTGGTTACAATGGAGTTATTCCTTATGATGGCAATATTATAGATATGACTCAGCCTCCATACTCATGTATTGGAGACGGTAGCACTAACAACTACGATGCAATAAAACAAGCCTTAGATGATGTCAAAAATCTCTCTGGATTTAACATCTTATACTTTCCAGCTGGCGACTACTTTGTTAAGGGGTATTACACCTTATATATGCCGGATAGCACTATAATAAGAGGAGCCTGTGCGAGTAACACCACATTTTCATTAATGCCACAAGACACTACATTCATTGATGGGAACGGCAAAGAAAAAAAGTACATAGGAAATGCTGTTTTTGCTATATCTAAAACGGGAAACACAATAAGCAAATATGGCGATACACTTAATATTCTAGGGGGGTATACCTTAGGCAGCTCTGTCTTAAGCATTCCAAATACAACTGATATAAATGTTGGTGATATCATTGAAGTTTGGCAAAGCAATGACTCCTCAAAAATGTACAGCAATTCTAGAATGCTAACATCTTCAGGTGATGCTTCAGCATATAATGATGCTTTTGAGGACTGGGCTAGAAACGCCGTTGGAGAAATCGCTAAAGTTACAGCAAAGAATAATATTCAAATTCATTTAGATCGAAAGCTTCACCTTAACTATAAGCCACACTTAAAGCCTAAAATTAGAAGACTGGGCATGGCTAAAGATGTTGGTTTTGAGAACCTAAAGATACATCGTATATCCGACCCTTCTTTTTCAGAAAACACGAAGGACAATGTTACAATAATGTTTGACCGAGCCTACAATTGCTGGGTGAGAAATGTAGAAATGTCATGGGGAATGAAATCACATATTTGGATTAGACGATCATACAAAATAGAAGTGCGAGATTCTTATTTCCATCACGCATACGATAGGGGTGGAGGTGGACATGGTTATGGGGTAACCATGAACACCCACGTAACATCCTGCTTAGTAGAGCACAATGCATTTAATAGCCTTCGACATGCCATGATTGTTAGCGTAGGTGCCAACGGAAATGTTTTTGGTTATAATTATAGTAGAGATAGTTGGGACCCTGCAGGGAATTCAGGTTTTGGAGATCAAAAAGCAGACATCTCAATTCATGGATTTTACCCATTCATGAATTTGTTTGAAGGAAACATAGTAGAATTTATGCACAGTGCTGATTGGTGGGGGGCAAGTGGACCTGGAAATACTTTTTTTAGAAATAGAGCAAGTGAAAAACCAATGACTGTATGGGACAACTCTGACTATCAGAATATTATAGGAAATGAACTAACTAACACCATGTTATCTGGAAACAACTTTGAAATTGAAAATAGCTGCCAAAATACTAACAGACATAGTAACAATGATAGAGGAGATATAGACGTCAATAAAATAAATACTTTACCACCAAGCCTTTATAAATCAAGTCCAAATTTTAATCATGGCTTTGCTTTTCCAAATATTGGACCAATGCCTGGATTTAACAATTCTCCTTATCCTATAGAACAGCACTTAAACAAGGCAAAATATCGCTACCAATGGAATTCTGCTGCCCCATGTATAACTCTTTGCTCTGACTCAGAGATGCCCAACGATATTGATACCTGTAGCAGCCCTATAAATATTTCTGTCACCTCTCCAAGCACGAGCAAAAACCTTTATGGCATCATTATTACTAGCATACCAGGAACCTACAATGATTTTGAACCATTTGAGGGCGACCCAGAGCTCTATTACAAAATAAAGTCTGGAAGTACTACCTTGTACACAAGCCCTGTTGCACCAACCAGCCAGCCTGATGTTTACATTACTGCGGATTTCTTAAACTTAGATGGCTCTAGCATTTACACCGTTGAAGTTTATGAAGATGATGTTTCAAATGACGACTATCTAGGTGCTGTTTCATTTAATAGTAGTTCATCTGCCACATCATTTAGCAGCGCTGTCAGTGGAGGCACATTAAGCATCAAGCTTGATAAAGTAAGCACAACCACGGAATATAAATGGAGCAATGGCGGCAATACAAACACCAATAGCTTTAATGATTCTGGCAACTATACAATTACTATTACCGACGAGAATGGCTGTATATCAGAAGATGAAATCAATATAAAGATTGATAAGCCTTTAGTTATAGTAAAAGATATCGCCTCATTTCAGAATATTTGCCAAGGAGGCAATACTGATAGTTTAATATTTGAAGTAAGTGGAGGCGCAGGCATAAAATATCAATGGTATAAAATTCAAGACTCTATAGGGGGGGCAATTAATGCTATAAATGGCGCAAACACAAGCCACTTTATACCATCAAACTTAACCACTGGAACTAGTTTTTATTATTGCCTTGCGGAAGACACATTAAACCCTGACTGTGGCAAAGACTCATCGTCATTCTCTAAAGTTATTGTTAATGAAGGTATTTATATTAATCAAGAGCCTTTAGCATACCAAAGAATTTGTGAAGGAGGTAATTTAAACAATCTTACTGTTGGTGTAACTAGCGGTGTTTCATACACATATCAATGGTATGTATATTCAAATCAAAACACCTCAGCAGCTCCAATTTCAGGAGGAAACTACTACTGGTTATCTTTAAACCCGAACATAGCTCCAGACACTTATTTCTATTATTGTATTATAACGAGCTCTAGCAACGGTTGTAATCAAGTCATTAGCGACACGGCAAAAGTGATTGTTGAACCTGATTTAAATATAAATGGAACAAATATTACAGACCAACTGTTTTGCTATGGGGATAGTGCCATAAACATGTTTGTGATTTCTAATGGAGGCGTAAACCCAACATATCAATGGTATGAGAGTTCTTCATCCCAGACTTATGCTGGCATCCCAATTAGTAATGCAACGGACTCCATTTATACACCTCCATCAAACAACATTGGTGAACGATATTATTATTGTAAAATTTCTGACACTACTAATGGTTGTAGCTCCTATAATCATGTTTCCAATATCGCTTCAGTTAGCATAGAAGAAAGTGTGTATATTTCAGCCCAAACCAAACAAGACAACAGCTATTGCGATGGCTATGGTAATGTTAATTTAAGTGTATCAACAAACAACAATAATGCACAATATCAATGGTACTCATCAAGCTTAAACTACTATACAGGAAACGCAATTAGTGGCGCCACGAATTATTATTATTATGCACCATTAAGCATGTGGGGGTCCAACTTCTATTACTGTGTAATTAGCAATAGTGCTTTAACAAACTGTGGGCAAGATACAAGCCATATATTTAAAGTAACAGGAACAGGACAACCTACATTAACACAGCAGCCTCAATCTCAAAGTATATGTGAGGGAGATAGTTTATCCTCCTTAAGCACTTATCATACTGGAGGCGTATCCCCATATTATCAATGGTACTACAACAGCAATTCCAACTTCTCTGGCTCAACCCCAATTAGCGGAGCTAACAACTTAGTGTTTAGTCCATCTGACACGCTTCCAGGCAATTATTATTACTTTTTATTAGTCAGCGACTCTAATACTTCTTGTTATCCAGACACCTCTAACTATGCCCATATTGGCATTTATGAAAACATAAAAATAACCAAGGAACCCATTCCTTACCAGAGTATTTGCGAAGGTGAAACACCTGATACTATTGGTTTTGAAGGCCAAGGAGGAACTGGATGGGGTCTACAATGGCTTATTAATACAGATAGCAGCTACAATGGAGCTCAGACAGCACCAAATGCATATTCTCCTTATTTTATCCCTCCAGACACATTAAGTATAGGAAGCCACTATTACTTTGCTGTATTTACAGATATTGGCTTTAGCCAATGCGGAGCGGACACCTCCATCATATCCCACGTTAAAGTTCTAGGAGAACCTATTTCTGATTTTAGCTTCTCGGATTCTATGGGATTAATCAACTTTGAAGATCAAAGTCAACATGCAACAAAATGGGAATGGATATTTGGAGATGGCGATAGCAGCAAATTAAGAGACCCACAACATCAATACGACTCCTCAGGAATTTACAATGCAATTCTAATCGCATCAAATCAATGTGGTAGTGATAGTACTAGTAAACAGATAAGTATTATTTCTACTTATGTTTATAATAAAAGTCAAAGTATAAACATTTATCCAAACCCATCAGAAAGCCAAAGCTACTTACAACTAAACAACCAAACGCCTACTGGCGGTGAGCTTATAATTTATGACATAAAAGGAGCAATAGTTAATCGTCAAAAAATTACGAATCCAATAGAAAAGATAGATTTAACAAAACTTTTGAAAGGACAATATAAATTAGTTTATACAAAAGATAAATTACGGATTTCAAAAAGCCTAATAATCCAATAATTTATTAATTTGATACTATGGCATTATTAGCTCAGTTAAAAGAAGGTAGATTAGAGGCAGGCTGTGATGAAGCTGGCCGAGGCTGTTTAGCTGGACCTGTAAGTGCTGCAGCTGTAATTCTTCCAGAAGACTTCCACCACCCTCTTCTAAATGACTCTAAAAAACTTTCACATCGCTTACGTGAAGAACTCCGTCATATAATAGAAGCTGAAGCCCTTGCATGGAAAGTCGCCATGTTAGACAATTTCGAAATTGACAAGTTAAATATCCTAAAGGCTTCCTTTGCTGCTATGCATAAAGCAGTTTATGAACTTAATACTAAACCTGATTTTCTTTTAATAGATGGCAATCGTTTTACGCCTTATAAGGGAATAGAACATCAATGCATTATTAAAGGGGATGGCAAGTTTTCAAACATTGCTGCCGCTTCTATTCTTGCTAAGACGCATCGTGATGAACTAATGTTAAGACTTCATGATGAATACCCACAATATAACTGGGCACAAAACAAAGGCTACCCAACGAAAGCACATAGGGAAGCTATCGCCGAATATGGAAGTAGCCCATACCACAGAAAAAGCTTCAAACTAAATGTTCAAGCAAGTCTTTTCTAATTAGACTGCTTTTTTTCGGAAATACTTTTTTTCCATTAACCTTTTCATCAGCTAAAAAAGGACGTTAATCTGCCAAAAAGACTATTTCGTCAAAACCAAAGGCATTATATCTAGTAAAACAAAGATAATGATTCCATGAAAACCTCTGAATTTGTTCTTTTTTATGCATGTCACAATAATGAAATTAGTGAAAAGAAAAAAACTATTTTCAATTATGAGCACAAAAATCAGACACAACCTTTTTATCACTATTTTAATCAATTTATGCATAATTCTTTTTGCACAATCTGTTTCAGCCCAAACTTTAAATAGCAATGATTACAAACAAGGAAATGATTTCATAAATATTTTTCTTGACTGCAACCATTGTCACAAGGATTACCTAAAGCAAGAAATTACATTTGTCAACTATTTAAGAGAACCCCAAACTGCAGATATCCATATAATAATCACAAAGGAAGCCAATAGCAGTGGAGGACATCAATACTACATAACCTTAAGAGGTCAGAATAGCTTTTCAGGTAAACTAGACACAATAACCTTTAACACTTCACCAACACAAACTACTGAAGAAGTTAGAACGGAATTAACTAAAAAACTGTCTTTAAAATTGGCCTCATTAGCCGTAAATACTTCCGCTATTGACAACATAAGTGTAAACTTTAAAAAGTCAACTAGTCAAGTTTCAAATTTAATAACAAAGGACAGGTGGAAGAATTGGGTCTATAGAGTTTCAGCAAATACATACATGAGTGGCGATGCCAACCAAAACTATAAATACCTTAGCTCTAATTTTGAAGGGACAAAAATCACTAATAGAATAAAACTAATTAATAGAATCAACACTAGCTATTCAAGAAACATGTTTAAGCTTGGAGATAATAGACTAACGGCTATTAATAAGACCTACTCAGCATATCACCTTTTTGGAAAAAGTCTCAATGAACATTGGACTTTAGGCGAAAAATTCAAATTGACACACTCTACATTTTCAAACCATCAAAGAAAACTACAAATATCCCCTTTGATTGAATACAGTTTATTTCCTTATAGCGAAGCCCAAAGAAAGCAGTTGAGATTCCAATATGCTTTAAACTTTCAGAACGTTCACTATATCGATACAACAATTTTTAATGTAATTGAAGAAAATCTAATTGCTCAAGAATTAAAAGTTGGCTTTGAAACTATTTGCAAATGGGGTGATTTAAATTTATCTGTTGAGTATAGTAATTACTTACATGACTTTGAACTGTATAATATTGACTTTAATGCAAGTTTTCACATTAGAGTATTTAAGGGCTTTCAGATTGGCTATTATGGAAGTTTTTCTATGATACATGACCAATTAAATATTTCAAGAAAAGGGCTAAGTGAACAAGACATTCTTCTAAGGCTAAAAGAAAACTCAACTAAATACAGCTATTATAGTGGAATACAATTAAGGTTCACTTTTGGATCACTTTATTCAAATATTGTTAATCCAAGATTTGATGATATCTAAAAAATCTTTTTTAGCTGATTTATTGTAGCCTTTAAGTCTTTGGGCATCTGTGCCTCTATTCTAATCTCATGGCCAGTGAATGGATGCTCAAAACTTAATGCACATGCGTGTAAACTAAGCCTAGAGATTAAAGGACGCTCGTTTTCCCATCTTTTAAAGTTATACTTCGCCTTAAATTCTGATAAAAAGAACGCCTCTCTTGTTCCATAAAGACGATCAATCATCAATGGATGACCTATATACAACATATGAACTCTTATTTGATGCAATCTTCCAGTAAATAGTTCTAATTCTAATAATGAAAACTGCCCTAAACTTTCCAGAACACGAAAGCCTGTTTTAGAAACTTTGCCTTGACGCTTATGCGCTTTTGCTCTACGACCACCATCTAAAATCATTATAGGGACATCAACAACTCCTTCATTAGGAGGAATGCCATTAACTAAAGCATTATAAAACTTACTAACGCCTCCTTTCTGCCATAATTCACTCATTGCTTTGTGAGTCTTAGCTGTTTTAGAAAACAACAAAACACCACTTGTCTCTTTATCAAGCCTATGATTTATAAACAGCTCATCTAAATTAGCCCTCATGAGACCATAAACATTGGGAACTTCTTCCCTAAAGCTATCAGGTATGCTTAATACATTAGCCGGCTTATTAACGGCTATTAAGTATTCATCTTCATATAAAACCTCTATAGCTTTCTCTCTAGGAGACATGATTAAAGATTAGTATAACATTCATCCAATAGACGAACAAAGTGAAAGACATCCTCATAAGAATTATACAGAGGAACAGGGGCCACCCTTATAACATCTGGCTCTCTATAATCTGCTGTAACCCCATTCTTGTATAAAAGTTCATTTAGCTTTTTAGCATCTTTTTTAATCAATATTGACAACTGAGCCCCTCTATCTTTTTTTGATCTCGGTGTTAAAAGCTTATATCCATTTGGTGATTGATCTAGAAGATATTCTAAGTATGCTGTTAAAGAATCTCTTTTTTCGCACAGCGCATCCATCCCAACTTCATTAAAAATATCTACAGAAGCCAAATAAGGCGCCATGGCCATTACCTGAGCATTACTTAGCTGCCACGCTGCAGCACCTTTCATTGGCACAAAACCTTTTTTCATTAAAAAACGTTTTTCCTCATCATATCCCCACCAACCAGCTAATCGTTGTAAGTCTGGATTGGCTGAATGCCTTTCATGAACAAAGGCACTACCTGGGCCTCCAGGACCTGAATTTAAATATTTATAAGAGCACCAAACTGCAAAATCGGGACCCCAGTCATGTAATTTTAGTTTGATATTGCCAGCAGCATGTGCTAGATCAAAGCCAACCTTAGCTCCGACAGAATGACCTATTTTTGTTATAGCTTCAAGATCAAACAACTGACCAGTATAGTAATTAACCCCTCCCAACATTACAAGCGCCAGTTCATCACCATGCTCTTGAATTTTAGCGATAATATCTTCCGTTCGCATGGTGTGCTCTCCTTCTCTTGGAATAAGTTCTATCATATGCTCCTTCCAGTCATATCCATGCAACTTTAACTGCGTCTCAATAGCATAATAGTCAGACGGGAATGCTCCACCCTCAAGCATTATTTTGGTTCGCTTGCCTTCAGGTCTGTAAAAACTAATCATCATAAGATGCAGATTTGTAGTTAAGGTATTCATAACAACTACTTCCTCTGGCTTCGCCCCTACAATTTTAGCGAGCTTTTCCGAAAAATGATGATGATAATAAAACCAAGCATTCTTTCCTTCAAAATGGCCTTCAACCCCTAAGTTTTTCCAATCATCAAGCTCAACATCTATATAGTCTCTAACTGATTTAGGCTGTAACCCTAAAGAGTTTCCACAGAAATAATATACATCTCTGCCATCATGCTGAGGAATATAGAATTGATTGCGATAGTCCTTTAATGGATCATTTACATCCATTAATTGAGCATATTCTAAACTTGTATCCAAGTGTGTTTCGATATTCATGGTGAACAAAATTAGAAAAAAGTGAAGGAATACCTCGAAGCAAGCTCGCTTTTATACCATCTAAGCTTTTTGCTTATGTAAGGTAAGTACTGTAATCTCGGGCCAAATACCTACTCGTCCAGGAAAGCCAATAAAACCAAAACCTCTATTCACATAAAGCTTTTGACCTCCCTCATCATACAAACCAGCCCATTTAGGGTATTGAAATTTCGCAGGACTCCACTTGATCCATCCTGGCACTTCAACTCCAAATTGCATTCCATGAGTATGACCTGATAAGGTTAGATGAACATGTTTTGAGTGAGGCACAACTTCTTTGTCAAAATGAGAGGGATCGTGAGACATTAAAATTGTAAATGCATTCGATGGGATAGACTCAAAGGTTTTATCCAAGTCTCCATATTTTTGAAACCTGCCTTTGCCCCAGTTTTCTGAACCCGCTAAGAATATCTTTTCACCACTCTTTTCTATTTCAATATGATTATTTCTTAAAAGCTTAAAACCCATCTTCTCATGAGCAAGACACATACCGTCTAAATTTGCCTGCTTATCTTCAGGTTTTGACCAACGCACATAATCCCCATAATCATGATTACCTAAAACAGAATACTTCCCAACTTTTGCTTTCAAGCCATACATTGCCTCTATCCAATCAAGAGTTTCTTCATACTTAAAATTAACCATGTCTCCTGTAAAGAGCAAGGCATCTCCTTCTTGTTGGTTTATTAAATCAAACCCATACAAAACCTCCTCTTTATCCTTAAAACTTCCTAAATGCAAATCGGATATCTGCACAATCTTAAAGCCATCAAATGCTTCAGGCAAATCCGGGTAGTATAAACTTTCCTTATGAATTTTATATTTATGCTTACCAATGGTTATGCCATGCAAAACGCCTACAAAGGGCAAGGCTGATGTTAATATTATAGACTTTTTAACAAAGTCTCTTCTACTTTCATTTAAGAAAGTAGCCCTTGTTAAAAGGAGCTTATTTATTACATAATCTATAATTTGAGAAAGCTTTAAACCTAATGCAAAAACAAGAATCCAAAACTTAGCAATAGAAAAAAGCATCCAAATAGAAAACACTGTATTTGAGTATCTATCGTCATTAAAATACACTCTCAAAAAAACAGTAACAAAAAACAACAGATGTAAAAAAGCATGAAAGTAGACCGCTTGCCTTCTAGTAAACCAAAGCTTCTTCTTTTGGGTTTTTAACAAATAAAAAAACAGAAAATCGAGCGCAAGTATGCTAAACCAAAAAACCGCAGACACCAATAAAACCTTCATAGCTTATCTCTAGACAAAAATACGCTTATTTATAATTGACCTCGCTTTTTTCAACAATTAATCCGAAAAAAAGTTAAACTTGTAATACACTATGTTAAAAATCAACGGTCACGGACATATTCTACCTGAGCCTCACCAAGTCCCTCAATTCATGAAGGACCAAAAGCTATTCTGGATAGATGATGACAAATCCTTTATGCGCCAGGGAGACTGGTCAAGACCTATTACGGACCCAAGCTTCTTTTTAAAAGAAAAGCTTGAGTGGATGGACAAATACAATATTGACCATGGTGTAATGCTTAATTTATCTCAAATATATTGTAATGGTTGGCAACGTCATCATACCAAAGATGCCATTACATGGCAAAATGATTTTAATGCTTCTGTGCAAGAAGGGTACCCAGATAAGTTCACTAGTGGCTTTGTTGTTCAACCTCTTTACATGGACGATGCACTAAAAGAAATAGAACGCTGTGTTACTAAGCTGGGATTAAAGTTACTTTGTTTACCTACGCATTTTTTAAATGTCGCGAACGAATGGATATCCACTGCGGATAAGTCAGTTTTTCCAATTTATGAATTAGCTAATAAATATGGCTTAGCAATTGAAATTCATCCATATGATGGGGAAAAAATCGTCAATCTAAAAAATCAATACTGGAGATTTCATTTGGTTTGGATGATGGCACAATGTGCAGACACATTGCACCTCTATACCTTAAATGACATTCCCAATAAGTTCCCCAATGTAAGAACATGTTTTGCTCATGGATGTATGCTAGGCATTGCAAACTATGGAAGAAGATTGCAGGGATATGATGGCAGACCTGATTTATTTGAAGACGTAGAAAATCCTAGGGCTTCTCTTGGACACAAAAACCTGTTTTTTGATACACTTGTTCACGACTCATATACTTTAGAGCTACTAAAAAGAAGGGTTGGAGTCTCTCAGATTGTTGCCGGACTAGATGACCCTTATCCATTGGGAGAAATGGAAGGGGTAGGAAGCTCTTTTCCTGGAAGAGTAATCGATTTTGCTGTAACAGTTGATATTTTAACGCAACGCGAAGCAGATGAAATCTGGAGAGATAATGTCCTTATGTGGCTAGGTAAATAAAGCTATCATCACAATCGGCGATAACTACAATAGGTGGTGAAAGCATGAGATTTTTTGCCCTCATTTTATAAGTTTCCTATATTCGTGAAAGAAAATAAAACAACATGAGAGTTTACCAGCTTCTTTCTTTTACTTTTTTAATGAGTGCATGTCTTATTATTTCAGCTTGTAAGAAAAAACCTATAGATCCAGGCAATGACCCAAACTTCACTATTATTGCTAACTCAGATGATGGCTATGGAATGTATAATAGAAAGGTTGAGGTCTTTGGTATAAGCATATATGCACACAGAAAGGTTGGTGATTCTAAACTACTTCATACAGCAAATATTCTTGCCCAATATTTGGACAATGATGAAAATGGCATTGTCGATAATCCGCTTGTAGTATCAAAAATTATTGAAAACAATGCCTCTATAGGCATGAAGAAGTCTTCAAGCTCATGGGTTAGAACCCCAGAGAATGCTCAAGACCTGTATGATAGCGAATGCCTTCCTGTTTGGCACACTAATGGACAGACTGGACAGTTTGATGCTACACTAGAAGAAGTGCTACACGTTATCACGCATTCAGGTTATGCCGATGTATATCCAAACCAATTGGGTGAGATGCAAGGAAGTGATTTATGCAAGGCGATGGACATTGCCCGAGGAGGATATTATGAAGACATTCCAAACAATTACCCCTCAACTGCATGGTATACTTACGATGACAATACGTGTGAATATGGATGTCAGGCTACCGAATATATTTACTGGGCATTAACATCACTGCTAGGAGCACAAATTAATCGCCTTGATGAAATTGAGCATGAATGGAAGCTAAATACTGCTGACTTAGTACAAAATAATGATACTAGTATATATGCTATACTTACAGATACTGTATTTAAATTCCCAACTACCCTACCTGACGGTACATATAATCACTAATAACTCTAATACTTTCTATTAGTTATTAGTGCAATAAATCATTATTTGCTTTTACCGAGCCTAATATTTAGGTGTTTTTTTTCGAAATACCTATTCCTCCAATATGCTCTTTTTGAATAGGTTATAGCGTTTTTATCAATTAGAAAATCGAAATCCCAATAATTTTTGGTTAAAAATATCAAACCCATAATAAGATCTTTGAATTATCAACCACAACTAAAACCACTTACTATGAAAAACTTAACTACTAATTTAAAACAGATGGTCAAAACTACAACCTTGGTTTTAGCCAGTTCAATTTTATTTTCTAGCTGTGCTTCTTTTTTAAATGGTCGCTATCAAAGAGTAGAGATAAAAACAGATAAAGGTGCTACCGTAATGGTCGATTCAGAAAAAGCTAAAATGAAAAGAGGAAAATACTTGTTAAAAAGAGATGGATATCCAAAAACTATCAGCATTGAAAAAGAAGGATATCAAACACAACATGAAACAATACTTCCTTATAAAAAATCAAAGCTACGATATTTGAATGCAGCATTAATACCTTTAAACCCTTATGCAGCGGCGGGGGTTACTTTACTTGATAATAGCAGCAGAGTTTGGAACTATAATAAATCTTATAACTTTCCATATATAGAGGTTTTAGATTTGGCTGAAAAAACCAATGATCTTAAAGAAGTTTTGATAACAGATGTTATATTCAATGTTGACTCTTCAGATAACAATGTTGTTTATTATAAAAGCTATAAAGACTATATAAATAGCAATGCCTACATAAATGAAGGAATCGGTGAGTTCACATGGGATGGAACAAATAAAGAAGGTGATAAAGTAATAGCCCTGTCTACAAATTATACGCTCTTAGAAAAAGGTTTTATTGATACATCAGACGCCGTATTTAAAGACAGCTATTCTAACAATTATTATTTAGGAGTGGAAGTAAACAATGTTAATTTAATAATAGTTAATAACTCTAAAGGCTCTAAAACTGGGGGCATGTTTAATCTTGAAACCAATGCAAAATGGACTTTATACAACTTTTATGGCGACTCTATTCATTCTTTGAAAATTGAAAGCTCGACTGGAGATATTGGATATTATGTTGATAGAGTCCATCCAAATCAGCTTATCGTAGAGGGCTCTTTCTTAAGCCTTAAGAAAGGAATGAAAACATTCTTAAACGATGTAGAAGTTACTGCATTCCTTAATAAAGCAAATGATTACAAATTAGAAGATAATTACGATGAACTTCTTTTAGCTGATATGATGCCTAATGCTAATAATGTTACTGAGGCTATTAACTCTTCAATTACTGTAAAAACAAAGAGTGGACATGGAAGTGGATTTGTAATAAGCAGCAATGGTTACATTGTGACAAACTACCATGTTATAAGAGATACAAGTGATTTAAGTATAGTCTTCAACAATGGAGATACTTATGCGGCTACTCTATTACGTACTAATAAAAAGCATGATTTAGCCCTTTTAAAAATTGAAAAAAATGATCTTACTGCATTAAGTATAAGCAAAAGCACAAATTTTAATTTAGCATCTAAAGTTTATGCTATTGGTACGCCCACAGCAACTGACTTATCAAATACTGTTTCTTCTGGAATTATTTCAAGTGTTAGAGTTACAGAAGATGGAAAAAAGCTAATTCAAACAGATGCAAGCATTAATTCTGGAAATAGTGGCGGTCCTATTGTAAATGAAGAAGGAGTTGTAATAGGCGTAGTAAGTTCTAAGTTAAATGGTATTGGACTTGAGGGATTAGCTTTTGGAATCCCTGCTTATGAAATTTTTGAGGCTCTAAATATTAGTCTCGATAGTTCACATACAGCATACTATAAAAATGCTCAATAAGAATAGTTAAGTGGGAAAAAGGCCAGGTTATTTAATAGCCTGGCCTTTTTTATTATTTATACAAAACGCTTATCAATTTCCATTACAAGCCCACATTTATTACAAATCCTTAAGCTTTAAGAATTATAAAATTCTTTATACACTAGCAGAAAATATTTTTCAATACTTTTTAAGACAAAAAAATACTTCTCAAACAATTTGTGATTGTAATCATAACAAAACCATAATAAACCATCCTTTTCGGTTTCACTTCTTTTACGCTCAATTACTACGCTAACTGAGCCGTCCGAACACATCGACGAATGAGGAATGTTAGGCGGCAATACGTGTAAATATGAATGTCAAGCTACTAAAAATATTTACAAGTCATTAACTTCACTGCTATGAGCACAATCTAATTGACTTGATAAAATTGAGTATGAACGGAAGCTATATATTTTTTACTTAGCACAAAACAATGACAATAGAATATATGCTATACTTACAGATACTGTATTTAAATTCTCAACTATCCTACCTGATCGCACATATAATCACTAATAACTCTAATACTATCTATTAATTATTAGTGCAAATTCCATTATTCACCTATACATCGCCTAATATTTAGGTGTTTTTTTTCGAAATATACTTTAATCTAATATGCTCTTTTTGTGCAACTTATGGCGTTTAAGGCAATTAGAAAATCGAAATCCTGCTGTTTTTTGGTTAAAAATACCAAATCCTTAATAGGATCTTTGAATTATCAATTCAAGACTAAAAATGCTAACTATTAAAAACTCAAGAATATTATTAATGCAAATTAAAATGAGCACAAAAATAGCTTTAACCGCACTAGCCCTATTTTTAATAAGCTCTTCTTTTAATTATATTAAATATGAAAAAAAGGGAGAAACAACAAATAAGCATTCTTACACCAACACAAAGTCAAAAAGCATGAACACCCTTCTTAAAAAGGAAGACACAGGTATTAAAAAAACATATAAACCAATTATCGAAAACCTGTTGATGATATAAAATAATAGTTGTTAAAAAATGACATCCACTTAGCTAAAGCGTTCATCCAACTCCATAACATAACCACAACTATTGCATGTTCGCAATTCCTCAGATGCATAAAACTCTCTAAATACTGGTAAAAAGTCTTTTTCTATACTATTTAACACAAAATATTTTTCAAAGAGTTTATGGTTACACTTATCGCAAAACCAAAGCAATCCATCTTTTTCAGGATCTCTTCTTTTCCTCTCTATAACAAGCCCCACCGAGCCCTCAGAGCGCATTGGAGAATGAGGCACACTAGGCGGCAACAAAAATATCTCTCCTTCATTGATTGGGATATCAACGGCCTTGCCATTCTCTTGAATACGAACATTTATATTTCCTTCTAATTGATAAAAGAACTCTTCTCCTTCATTATAGTGATAATCTTTTCGTGCATTAGGACCACCAACCACCATAATGATAAACTCGGTATCCTCATAAACCACCTTATTGCCAACTGGGGGCTTTAATAAATGCCTATGATCATCTATCCATTGCATGAAATTAAAAGGTCGTTGAATTGCCATAACCGTTATGTTTTAACATAAATTTAATAAAAAAGGGGCATAATTGCCCCTTTCAAATTATTCCAATTTGAGTTTTCAGTTTGCACCTTGAAGAATTAGCTTTTTAGTTTGCTTATCCTGACTAGAACTAAACTCTAAGATATAAATCCCTTGGGGGATTCCCTCCAGTGAATGAATATCAACATTCTGATTAATTTCCTTAACCATATAACATTCACCTAACAAATTATACATTCTAAGTTTTGTGTTTTTAGCACCCTTAATAAAAAGTTTTCCATTACTAGGATTAGGAAACAAGCTCAATTCTTTTAAATCTAGTGCACTTACATTAGTAATTAAAGTATCATCCAAAACCAAGGCATTAAGCCCGTAAGACTGTATTGGTAAAAAAGCTCCTTGGTAATCTACAGCTGCCACATTATCAACATCAATACTTAATATATTACCCGCTATATTTTCTTCCATAATAACAATCATTTTTGCAATTTCACCCAAGCCACTCATACTATTTCCATCATTACGAGAAATCACAAAATCAAGTCTTCCTAAAGAGTCATCTCTGAAGTTTAAAGACATTGAATTTACTTCTTGAAGCGACATTGATGCAGTTAACCATGAACTTGTAGTTGGATCTATTCCTATTGATTTGATCAATGAAGGATCATAATTTATAGAAAAAGCAATTCCATACGCATCTAACTTGGGCATACCAGATCTGCCTAAATGTATCGGTATTTCAACATATTGATTTTCAAGCACAAATGTGTCTGTATTTTCTAGAAACAAATCTGCATTTAATGCTCGATGAAAAAGTGGTGGTAGTTGGGGTGGCGTAGGATGATTTTTGTACATATTTTGACCAACAATAGTAACATCCAAAGAATCAATAACCCCATCCCCATTACAATCGCCATACTTATAGTTAAGTCCATTACTAAAAACTTTTGGCCAATCTGATAGAGATGGCTGAGGCATGAAAGTGCCATTAACCTGTGTTCGAGCTGGACCTGTGTTCGAATAAGCAACACCAATGGGCAAGACGTCCCAAACACCTACACTACGATCATTATCTGTATCGCCCGGCCAAACAACACCTGTATCACAATTAGTTACAAAAATCTGATAACTTTGAGAGGACCCATTAAGCCTACAAGTATCATCATAAAGAGCTAAAGTCAAAGTATGTGGATAAGCCTGAACATCCGATTGTTGAGGTTCCCAAGTTATTTTAGCTCGAATAGGATTTTGTCCAGAACTCGAAAAAGTCATACCTGTAAGACTATCTATAATCTCAAACTCAAGCGTGTTTGCATTTATATCATTTCCCCAAACCGAAAAAGTCAAAGTATCACCTGCGCATACACTGACTGAATAATCATTTGTGCTATCTACACCAGTCATGCTTGGCAGTTTATTTCCTTTATTCTGAAGAACAAAAACAGGCAAGCTATACGTAGTCCATGCGATAAGTACAGGGACGCTATTTACACGCCTATATTCTTCTACTCTATAATTTATGTTTACATAATAATTAGCTGAGGGACCTACAGTAAATGCAGTTTGTCCGTAAATAGTATCCAAAACAAAGTCACCCATTAGAAATGGGTCATTTAAGGTATATGGTGATTGAAAAGCAATATCTAGCCCATTGGCACCTAAAGAAGGAATTAATCTGTAAACTATGTTATCACCATCAAAATCTAATACTGACCAATCAATTCCATAAGATGCACTGTCTTTTAAATAAGCTGTTATTGACGAGTTTAAAACTGGAGAATTGTTATATGCCACATCACTATTGTTCAAAAGCGCTTCAATATAAAATGATTCTTGACTTGGATTTTTAAGATTTGAGACATTGGGTGGTCTACAACAGTCAGTATACGAAAAAACCCAATCTGCACATTTAATAGGCATAGAGACGGTATCTAAATAGATTAACTTATTAATACCTGGTACAGTCCCCCCATTACATATGCTTAAATCATCACAATATGGATAGGGCACCTCTTCCAAACTATGTAAGGCCATGCTTATTTGAAAATTAGATGCACAGGTATCACTATTAGCTGTAAGTTGCACACTATTTTGTATTAGACCCTGACAATCTGTATACAATACCATTTTAATAACATAGGTTTTACCTGTCAACCACTCATAACCTATATGTCCACCATGTATATGAGATGCAAAGCCATTAAAACTAAGCACACATAAGAGTATTAAGAGAT